>NZ_QROQ01000014.1:0-57966 GCF_003475115.1 Collinsella sp. AF37-9
GGCACGTGCAGACCTTTCGTCATGGCCTCCTACCTTTCTTTCGGGCCTCTCGGCCGAATCTATCAGCGCCCTTCCGTAACGGGCGCTGCTTGCTGACAGCTCTAGTTATATCCAAATTCCACCCGCAATTCCACCTCACCCCCGAACGGTCAACAAAGTGCGATGAACGGTATATCGAATATGATTCCCCCATAATGCACTTCGGCGTTCTAAAGTAGCTTTTCTAAGGTAAACGCTCTTTTTTCTCAAAAATCATTCGCAATTACAACTCCAATCTTTCGATTAAGAATTGCATATCTACAACGGTTTTATGTATATAATTGACGCTTGTTCGTGTTTCTGCCTGTATTCGATGATATTCAGCTATCTATCATTCTTATTCACACATACTCAGCAGTTGAGTGAGGATCTAGACCGTTTTTCGCAACGCGACGGGCGTCAGCTCTATGGCTTGACAGCGTAAGAAGTAGGTTAAGATACCGTTCGCACAATACGTCCGTGCCACAAGTCGACTAAATTGAGACAATAGTGAATAGTGTTAGGCAACCGTCCCCTGCGGGGACTGAACGGACAGATGCATATGCCGAGCAAAATCGAAAAAAAGCAAGCCGCCGCAAAGCTGCGCAAACCGCCGCGCGACTTCTCGTACACGCAGAACCGAGAGCTCAGCTGGCTGCGCTTTGACAACCGTGTGCTTGACGAAGCCTTCGACGAGACCGTTCCGCTGTTCGAGCGGCTAAAGTTCGTGTCGATTTTCGAGTCTAACCTCGATGAGTTTCTCATGGTGCGCGTGGGCGGCCTGTCCGATCTGGCAGAGCTCAAAAAACAGCCTGTCGACAACAAGAGCAATATGACCGCCTCCGAACAGGTCGATGCTGTCATGGCCGAAATGCCCGGGCTCCTTACCCGATGGGAGTCCATCTTTAAGAGCATCGAGGGCAAGCTCGACACCCTGGGCGTTCACCGCGCCCGCATCGATTCGCTTACGCCCGAGGAGCGCACCTTTGTAACCCGTTACTTCCAGGCCTACGTGTCGCCGGTCATCTCACCGCTGGTGATTGACCCGCGCCACCCCTTCCCCAACCTGCGCAACGGCGCACTCTACCTGGCCTGCGGCCTGGACGGCGTCACCGACGAGGAGAGTCTGCTGGGCCTTATCGAGATTCCCACCTCGATGAACCGCGTGGTCGAGATCCCCTCGCCCACCGGCACCTACTCCTACATCTTGCTCGAGGACGTCATCCTCGCCTGCCTGGACAGCTGCTTTGGCTCCTATAAGCCGCTCGACCGCGCGCTCATCCGCGTCACCCGCAACGCCGACATCGACCCGGACGGCGAGGGCGTCGAGGAGGAAGAGGATTACCGTCAGCACATGAAGCGCATCCTCAAGAAACGCTTGCGCCTGCAGCCGGTGGTGCTCGCGGTCTCGGGGTTGCTCGAGAAGGCGACGCTCAAGACCATCCGCAAGGCGCTCGAGCTTTCTCGCCGCTCGGTCTTTACCTGCGATATCCCGCTCGACCTGGGCTACGTCTTCGGCATTGAGGGCAAGATTCCCGAGCATCTACGCAACGAGCTCCTCTTTACGCCGTTTAAGCCGCAGCCCAACCCCACCATCGACATGTCCCGTTCCATCCGCGAGCAGGTGCTGCAGCACGACAAGTTGCTCTTTTACCCCTACGAGGCCATGAATCCGTTCCTGGACCTGGTACACGAGGCCGCATACGACCCCGAGTGCATCTCGCTGCGCATCACGCTCTACCGCGTGGCCAAGCAGAGTCGTCTGTGCGAGTCGTTGATTGACGCCGCCGAGAACGGCAAAGAGGTCACGGTGCTCATGGAGCTCCGTGCGCGCTTTGACGAGCAAAACAACATCGAGTGGGCAGAGCGTCTGGAAGAAGCGGGCTGCACCGTCATCTATGGCTCCGAGGGCTTTAAATGCCACTCAAAGATCTGTCAGCTCACCTATCGCGAGGGCATGGCGCTCACTCGACTCACGCTTTTGGGCACCGGTAACTTTAACGAGAAGACGGCCAAGCTCTACAGCGATTTTATGCTCATGACCGCCCATCCCGGGATCGGCGAAGACGCCAACCTGTTCTTCCGCAACCTGTCGCTGGGCAACCTGCGCGGCGACTACCGCTTTTTGGGCGTGGCGCCCGTGGGCCTCAAGCCACTCATCATGCGCGGTCTGGACCGCGAGATACAACGCGCTCTCGCCGGCGAGCCCGCGCGCGTATTCTTTAAGCTCAACTCGCTGACCGACCGCGAGGTCATCGACAAGATCGCCGAGGCATCGTGCGCAGGAGTCCGCGTGGACATGATCATCCGCGGTATCTCGTGCCTGAAGCCCAACATTGCGGGCAAGACCGAAAACGTGCACGTACGTTCTATCGTCGGACGTTTCTTGGAGCACGCGCGCGTCTATGCCTTCGGCGTGGACTCGGACATGATCTACCTGAGTTCTGCCGACATGATGACGCGCAACACCGAGCATCGCGTGGAGATCGCCTTCCCCGTGCTCGACCCCACCTGCCGCGCGCTGGTGCACGAGTACATGGGCGTGCAGCTGCGCGACAACGTGAAGGCACGTAGCCTGACGAGCGACGGCACCTGGGTTCCCGTAGAGCGAAAAGAGGGTGAGAAGCCCTTTAACTCGCAGGAGTTCCTGTTGGAGCGCGCTTATCGCAACGCCGAGTCCGCAGCCGTGGCTTCGGAGCCCGTCGCCAAAGCAAAACCGGAATCCGCACCTGTTCTGGGTCCCAAGCCCGAGCCACAGCCGGCAGCCCCTAAGGTACAGAAGGTCCAGGCGACCGTCATCGAGCCCGACCTGGAGCCCGAGCCCGAGCCCGAGCATGCGCCCCAGCCTCAGCCGCAGACCGCCAAGCCCGCGCCCCAGGCAAGCGCCCGCCGCGAGAAACCCGCCGGCAAGACCAAAGCCATCGAGCGCCATCGCCCCGGTCGCGTGCGCATGGGCTTGGGCCTAATCGGCCTAGGACTCAAGACGCTCATTACCGGCAAGACGAAATAGACGTTTGTAGAAGCGCCCCGTATTTGAGGAATGCCTCAGGTACGGGGCGCTTTTCCCTGCTACCATGGTGCGGACAACAACGCGAATGACGGGCAGGAATATGAAGCTCACCATAGAATCGATGACGTATGGCGCCGATGGTCTGGCGCATGCCGATAACGGCAAAGCCGTATTTGTGCAGGGCGCCGTGGCGGGCGACACCGTCGAGGCCGAAATCGTGCAGGACGGCAAATCGTTTATGCGCGCCCGCGCCACCGAGATTCTGGAACCAAGCCCCGGTCGCATTCAGCCTCCCTGCCCCTTCGTGGGCATCTGCGGTGGCTGCTCGTGGGGCAATCTCTCGCGCACCGCTCAGCTTGCCGCCAAGGAGCAAAACCTGCGCTCCACGCTCGAGCGCATCGGCAAGTTCACCCCTGAGCAAGTCGACGAGCTGGTGCAGCCCATCCGCCACACCAAGGACGATTGGGGCTACCGCAATAAAATTGAGCTCGAACCGACCGTCGTTAACGGCCGCGTTCGTCTTGGCATGCACGGCGTCGATCCCAGCAAGATCGTGACCGTCGATTCGTGCCCGCTGTTCGATAAGCGCTTCCCCAAGGCACTCAAATCGGTTGTCGGCGCGCTCAATTATCTGAGCGGCAGCCACGACCTGGGCTTGGAGCGCGTGGGCATTCGCGCCTCGCGTCGCACCAAAGCGCTCGAGGTCGCGCTCTGGACGCCCACGGGGTCGTTTCCGCGCTCGCAGGTCTCCCGCGTGCTGGCGGACGCCGCTCATCCCACGAGCATCGTTCGTGTGATGAGCAAGGGCGAGAAGAAGGCCCGTCGCGTCTCTAAGGTGGAGATGCTCGCCGGCGAGGGCTCGTGGACCGAGAACATCGCAGAGGGCCAGATGCGCCTGTCCGCTCCGTCGTTCTTCCAGGTCAATACCAAGGGTGCCGAGATTTTAATCGAGCTCGTTCTGGACGCACTCGATCCGCAGGAAGACGAGCTTGCCGTGGACCTGTACTGCGGTGCCGGCACCTTTACCCTGCCGCTCGCCCGCCGCTGCGATTACGTCGCCGCCGTCGAAGCCTATGGCCCTGCCGTGCGCGATCTGCGTCGCAACCTGGAGATCAACAAGCTCGATAACGTCGACGTCATCGGCGGCGACGCGGTGCGCGAGTTTCCCGACCAGGACGCCGATGTCCTGGTAGTCGATCCGCCGCGCGCAGGCTTGGCGCCCGAGGCCATCGACCTCATCGCCAGCACGAGCGCACGCGATGTCGCCTACGTGAGCTGTGACCCTGCCACCCTGGCACGCGACCTCAAGCGCTTTGTCGAGGAGGGCACCTTCTCCCCCGTCAAGATCACGCCGGTCGACCTATTCCCGCAAACCTTCCACTGCGAAACCGTCGTCCACCTCAAGCGTAACTAGACCGTTTGCCCAAGACCACGCCCGATGATTTTTCTGGGACGGGGATAAAAAAATTTGTTCTGAATGATTATTTAATCCCCGTCCCGAAATTGAACCGCCCCCTCATTTCTTGGACATTAGAAATGAGGGGCTTCTTTATGGACGGGAAAGTCGGACACGACGCCACGCTGAGGACTCTTGCAGCTGAGTTTTGCGACAGGGGATACGGGCGCACCGAAGGCCGAAGGGCGCCCGGACCCGGCCGGGGCCGGCGGCGCGCGAGGGCGAGCTCTTGCGACGGAGCTGCTGCCCGGGCGCCTGAAGGACGAGTTCTACAGGAACCGGACGTGGTGGAGCTTCGAGGAGTTCAAGCGGGACCTCCACGCCTACACCGTTCACTGGAACAAGAGGAGGCAGGTTAAGCAAAAGGGACTGACCCCGGAGGAGTTCCGGAATCAGTCCCCATGTGCGGCATAGGCCGCTAATTGACCCGTCTAAGTTTCAGGGCGCAGTTCATTTCAGCGCCGCCCGAGAAAGCTAAACGCCTTCTGGCAGGTTGTCCCGGGCCGAGGGCGGCCACCTTGATCGCCCTCGGCCCTCACCCACCTCAACTGCTCCTCAATTACATAGAGCTGATTGAGGAGGGCGCAAGCTAGTGGGCGCCTTCCTCCTCGTCGTTGGGTCGGTAGGTGATGAACTCGATAACAAAGGCCAGGACGGCGGAGATGAGCGAGGCAATGATCGCGAAGATCATGTGGGAGATCCCGGCGCCACCAGGGGTCCCGTCGATGAAGTTGAGCAGGTTGAAGACGCCGAGGCCGCCCGAGATGTACATGAGAGCGCCAGTCATTCCCACGATAGCGCCGCCCACGGCGGAGCTCAGGCATGCCACGACGAACGCGCGCTTGTTGGGGAGGGCGATGCCGTAGATGCCCGGCTCGGTGACGCCGAAGAAGAAGGCGGAGATCATCGCGGGAAGGGCGATGCCGCGGAAGCGCTCGTCCTTGTTTCTGAGGTACATGGCAAAGATGACCGCTCCGAGTGCGAACCCGTGGCCGATGGTGGCGGCGAGCACGCTATCGTGGCCGAGGGTGTTCAGGTTCATGATGGAGATGGGGATGAGGCTCCAGTGGAAGCCGAAGATGACGAGGCACATCCACAGTCCGCCGACTAGGGCGCTGCCCAGGACGGAACCAACCACGGGGAGCTGGAAGATGAACGAGAACGCCGCGCTCAGCAGGTTGGTGATGAGGGTGGCCACCGGGCCGATGATGAGGTAGCCCAAGACGATGGAGACCGTCATCGTGGCGAGCGGGACAAGGAACATCTTGAGCGCAGCCGGCATCCAGCTCTTGAGCCAGCGCTCAAGGATAGAGCCGAACCACACCATGAGAAGGACGGGGATCACCGAGCTCACGTAGCCGGACACGGGCATGATGATGGGGAGCCCGAGGGCGGTGGCGTACCACGAGAACGTGCCGGCCACACCGAGGTCGATGCTGCCGAGCGCCTCGCCCGAGGTCAGGGCGACCATCGTCGGGTAGAGGAGCGCCACGCCGATTGCCACGCCGGTGAACTCGTTCATGCGGAACTTGCGCGCGGCACTGAACGCCAGGGCGACGGGAAGGAAGTAGAAGAAGCCGTCAGCCACGGTGTAGAGCAGCGTGTAGAGGCCGTCGTTTGCAAAGGCCGGGACGAAGTAGGTGATGAGGGCAAGCAGTCCCTTCATGATGCCTGCGGCGGCAAGCGGTCCCAGGATGGGCTGGAAGATGCCAGAGATGAGGTCGATGATGACGGAGGCAACGGTCTTATCGCCCTGGGGCTCGTCGTCGGCGCTTGCGCCGCCCGAGAAGTTGCCGGCCTCCAGGACCGCGTCGTAGACGTCCTCGACGATGTTGCCCACGACCACCTGGTACTGGCCGTTGGCC
Source organism: Collinsella sp. AF37-9 (assembly GCF_003475115.1). NCBI lineage: Bacteria > Bacillati > Actinomycetota > Coriobacteriia > Coriobacteriales > Coriobacteriaceae > Collinsella > Collinsella sp. AF37-9. The sequence continues at coordinate 6,350 of NZ_QROQ01000014.1, forward strand.
TGGATGACCTGGATGACGCCCTTGAGGGCCTCGATCTTGGCCGTGTTGGCGCGGGACTCGTCCTTGAGTTTGAAGCGCACGCGCGTGATGCAGTGCGCGACGCTGGCGACGTTCTCGGCGCCGCCTACGTTCTCGAGTATGGATCTGGCCAGGTCGTCGTATTTTTCTGCCATTTTTTTCTCCTTAGTGATATTGCCCGGGTGGTTAGCCCAGGTCGCCTCCGTTGGTGGCGATGGCCTGTTGATACCAGTAGAAGCTCTTCTTGCGCCTGCGCTCGAGCGTGCCGTCGCCCAGGTTGTCGCGGTCCACGTAGATGAAGCCGTAGCGCTTCTCCATCTCGCCGGAGCCCGCGCTCACGAGGTCGATCGGCCCCCAGGTGGTGTAGCCGAGCATCTCGACGCCGTCCTGCTCGATAGCGTCGCGCATGGCCTCGATGTGCTCGCGCAGGTAGGCGATGCGGTAGTCATCCTCGATCGTGCCGTCGGGAAGCACCTCGTCATAGGCGCCGAGGCCGTTCTCCACCACAAAGAGCGGCTTCTGGTAGCGGTCCCAGAGGTCGTTGATCGTGATGCGGAACCCCAGCGGGTCGATGACCCAGCCCCAGTCGCTCGTGCGCACGTAGGGGTTCTCTACGCCGGCGAAGGCGTTGCCCTCGGCGACGCCGCCCACGGAATCGGGGTCGCCCGCGGTACAGCGCGAGGAGTAGTAGCTAAACGAGATGAAGTCGACGGTGTTCTCCGCAAGGATGCGCTCGTCCTCGGCGGTCATGCCCACGTCGATGCCCTCGCGCTCGAGCATCTTGAGCGCGTAGCCGGGGTAGTGCCCGCGTGCCTGCACGTCCACGAAGAAGAGGTCCTCCTGGTTCTTGACCTGCGCTGCACGGACGTCCTCGGGACGACAGGAGTAGGGGTAGTAGCTTCCCGCGGCGAGCATGCAGCCAACCTTGTTCTCCGGGTCGACCTCGTGGGCGATCTTGGTGGCCCAGGCGCTCGCCACGAGCTCGTTGTGCGCGGCGCGGTACTCGGCCTCGCGGGCATTCTCCCCGGGCTCGAGGACGATGCCGGCACCCATGAAGGGACGGTGCAAGATCATGTTCATCTCGTTGAACGTGATCCACCAATGCACGAGGCCGCGGTAGCGGTTGAAGAGCACCGTCACGAGCCGCTTGTAGAGCTCGATGAGGGCGCGGTTTCGCCAGGCGCCGTACTTCTTGACGAGGTGGATGGGGCAGTCGAAGTGCGTGATGGTCACGAGGGGCTCGATCCTGTGCTCGCGGCAGCAGCGGAACACGTCCTCGTAGAAGGCGAGCCCGGCCTCGTTGGGCTCCTCCTCGTCGCCATTGGGGAAGATGCGGCTCCAGGCGATGGAGAGGCGAAAGACCTTAAAGCCCATCTCCGCGAAGAGGGCTATGTCCTCGCGGTAGTGGTGGTAGAAGTCGATGCCCGTCTGGGCCGGGTAGTAGTACCCGGGCTCAAAGTCGAGCATGCGCCTCAGGCCGCGACTTACGTCGTTGCGCTCCGACCCGTGTGGGATGACGTCGACATTGGCAAGGCCGCGGCCGCCCTCGTCATAACCTCCCTCGCATTGGTTAGCAGCGGTGGCTCCTCCCCAAAGGAACCCTTTTGGAAATGGCATGGTGCCTCCTTCTCTCTGGCGCCCCCACCTCTGCGGGGACGCTTTATAACGTCCTTGCGACCTCACGCGCCGGGCCCGTGGCCCTTTCCCTGATGCGCGCGGGCCGCCCGTGAAGGGGTGACTAGCTGATGGCTTGTCCTGCGGCGGCGCGACGTGCCTCCCGGCCTCCAAGCAGGGAGGGGACCTGTGCCAGGCACACGCCGGCGAGGATGATGGCAACGCCCAGCCACTCGACGACGCCGAGCGGCTCGCCGAGGACGATCATGGCGATGAGCAGGCCGGCGGGGAGTTCCGCGGCGGCCATGACAGTGGAGAGACCCGCGGGCAGGTGCGGAGAGCCCATGCCGAAGAGCAAGACCGGGCAGAGCATGCCAAAGAAGCCGGCGATGACGGCAAAGGGCAGGATGCCCTGGGCGAGGACGCCCGAGACGACGTAGTCCGGGCACACCGTGAGCGACATGACCACGGAGCCCGCGCACACGATGACGCCGCGCTGCTCGGACGAGCAGGGGGCCTCGACCTTGCCGGAGAGGGTGACAAAGAGGGAGCAGGACACGGCCGCCCCCAGCGCGCAGAGCAGGGCCACGGGGTCGTACCCGGTGATGCCGGTCTTGTAAACGCCGCTCGCGAACACCGTCCCGAAGACGATGACCAGGGCGGAGGCCACTTGGAGGGGCCTCGGCGGCCGGCGCGTCATGACGGTCTGCCACACGAGCCCCAGCCACGTGAACTGGAAGAGGAGCGTGAGCGCCACCGGGGCGGGCAGCACACTCATGGCGTAGCAGTAGAGGATTGAGGTGAGGCAGGTGAGGGCTCCCAGGCCCATGAGCTTAAGGGCGAGCTTCCAGCCCACGCGCTGCCAGCGGCGCCCGAGTGCGTGCCCTGCGAGCGTGGCGAGGGCGAAGAAGAGGCAGCCGAGCCACGCTTGGCTCGCCACCACCTGTGCCGAGGTGAAGCCCGCGGCGTAGGCGAGCTTGTAGGTCGTGGCCATCGCGCCGTAGCAGGCGCCGCCCGCAAAGACCTGGAGCGCCGCCTTGGCCTGTCCCGCGCCCGTGGCTCCCGCCCCGGCGGCCTGCTGCTTGATTGTGTTTGTTCCTGCCATTAGGCTCCCTTCCGTCTGCTGTCTTGCAGACGCACGTCTCGTGCGTCTGTTCCCTGCAGTCGGAAGGTGGGCTCGTGCGGTCTTCTGGCGGTGCATGTGGCACCTGCTGCCAAGACGAAAAAAGCCACGCAACCGACTGCTCGGTTGCGTGGCAAAAAGGTGGCTAGCGCCCAGAAAAGTCCACGCGTTTTTAGACTGGAGCATAGTACTACAACAGGTGAGATTCCGTCAAGAAAAACCGAGGAAAAAAGTGAGCCTCTGCCCGCCGTACCTGTGGCGGTCGTTCCCCGAACGGGGCGGTGCTGTTGGGGACTGTCTCGATCTGTAACAGTTGGGGCTAGTTTTGGTCGATGGATGTTACAGATTGAGATTGTTGAGGATGGGTGGGGGTAGCTAATTCGGACGGGGCTATTTTAAACATTGGGAAATCGAGCGTGGCAAGCGGAGGTCTTCGGGGTATAAGACGGCTAATTGTATGCCGCCTATGAAAGGAACCCTCATGCCCAGCGTTGCCGTTCTCGCCGCCGATGGCTTTGAAACTATTGAATGCTTGACCATGGTCGATGTCATGCGTCGCGGCGGCGTGCGCGCCACGCTCGTCTCGATCATGCCCACGCGTGAGGTCGTAAGCTCGCTGCAGATCCCCGTAACCTGCGACGCACTCTTTGATGAGATCGATTTTGACGAGTATGACTGCGTCGTGCTGCCCGGCGGTCTGCCCGGCGCCACCAACCTGCGCGCCGACCAGCGCGTCTGCGACGTAGTCTGCGAGTTCGCCGCGATCAAGCATGTTGCCGCCATCTGCGCCGCCCCGTTTATCCTGGGCGAGCTTGATCTGCTCGAGGGACGCCACGCCACGTGCTTCCCCGGCTTTGAGAAGAGCTTCCCCGAGGGCGCCTATACCGGCGACAAGGTCACGCACGACGGCAACATCATCACTGCCAGCGGCATGGCCCAGTCGCTCCCCTTTGCGCTTGAGCTGCTGCGTACGCTCGCCGGCGAAAAGGCCGTCGAGAAGGTTGCCGAGGGCATTCAGCTATGATTTTGGCTTCGCAATCACCGCGCCGCATCGAGTTGATGCGCGAAGCGGGCTACGACATCCGCGTCATTCCCGCTGACATCGACGAGACTCCTTTTGATGATGAGGCCCCGCTTACGCTTGTCGAGCGCTTAGCTCGCGCTAAGGCTGCCGCCGTTGCCGCCGAGCACGCCGAGCCCAATGAGCTGACCATCGCGGCCGACACCATCGTCACCTTCGATGGCAAGCTTTTGGGTAAGCCGGCAAACGAGGACGAGGCCCGCACCATGCTCCACGAGCTCTCGGGTCGCACGCACCAGGTGGCAACCGGCGTCTGCATCGTTAAGGCAGGCGACACGGCCGCTCCGCATGCCGCCGAGAGCCTGTCGTTTGTCGATGTGACCGACGTGACGTTCTATGAGCTTACCGAAGAGCAGATCGAGCGCTATGTTGCCTCCGGCGAACCCATGGACAAGGCCGGGGCCTACGGCATCCAAGGCACAGGCGGCCGCATGCTTGTGCACGATATTTCGGGTGACTTCTACAACGTGGTGGGCTTGCCCATCGCTCGCGTCGCACGCGCGATTCAAAAACTCTCGTAATTGCATCTGGCGCTGGTTATCCCCCAGCGCCTACAATTTTGCCGTACCGTACGGATCCCGACCGGGCATAAGGCCCGGCGGAAAACCGATAGGAGAAAACATGGACACACTGCTCGAAGCCATCGATGTTTGCAATGTCGATGGCTTTTGCTTTGGCAACTATACGGACGAGGAGGCTGGCACCGGCTGCACCGTAATCGTGGCGCCCGAGGGTGCCACCGGCGGCGTTGACGTTCGCGGCGGTGCTCCAGCATCGCGCGAAACCGACCTGCTGCGACCCGAGAACACCGTCGACAAGGTTCACGCCGTCTGCCTTTCGGGCGGATCGGCCTTTGGCCTCGAGGCTGCAAGCGGCGTCGCTCGCGAACTCGAGAGCCGCGGCATCGGCCTTCCCGTCGGCCCCACGCAGGTGCCCATCGTGTGCTCCAGCTGTATCTTCGACCTTGCCTTTGGCGACCCCACCGTACGCCCCGACATAGAGGCCGGCATCGCCGCCGTGCGCGAGGCACTCGACAACACCCCCACCACGCTCGAGCAAGGCAATGTGGGCGCCGGCACCGGTGCCACCGTGGGTAAGCTCATGGGCCCTGCCACCTGCATGAAGGCCGGCCTTGGCGCTGCCGCCGTGGCGCTCGGCCCCATCAAGGTGGGCGCCGTGGTCTCGGTCAACGCCTGTGGCAACGTTGTCGACCCCTTCACCGGCGAGTGGGTCGCCGGTATGCGCGCCGCAGCCGATAGCGACCAGATCGTCGACATGGAACTCGCAGCCTTTGCCGCCGCCGGATCCATGCAGATGCCGCTCGACCGCACCAACACCACCATCAGCTGCATCGTCACCAACATGGAGCTCACTAAGGCACAAGCCACCAAGGTCTCTCAGATGGCCGCAGACGCCTACGCACACGCCATCCGTCCCACGCACACCACCAACGACGGCGACACCATCTACACCCTCGCCAGCGGCAAACTGGGCGCCCAGGCAAGCGCCGCCGTTCCCCTAGACCTGCTGGGCATGCTCGCCGTAAGGGCCCTGGAAACCGCCATCGTAAATGGAGCCAAAACCGCCAAAACCTCCCACGGCATCCCCGGCGCCGCAAAGTAGCCTAACCTGACCGGTTACCCGGTGGGGCTTGGTTATGTTTGCTGCTCTACAGTCCTGGCTCGCACGAAGAGCACATTAAGTGCTCTTCGGCTCGTGCGGAACTCGCGACAAACATAACCAAGCCCCACCGGGCAACCTACTCAACAAGATCCCTTTCAGCCCAGGCCCCTGTGTACCGCGCGTCGAAGATCTTCAAATTCAACTAGCTGACAATCGATTCTTATAGCAGAGGCCCCTTGGCCTTTAGTTTGATACAAGTTCCGCACGAGCCGGAAAGCACTTAATGTGCTTTCCGTGCGAGCAGGACTGTTCGCAGTATCAAACTAAAGGCCAAGGGGCCCAGTCAACCTATCAGCAGCGATTACTCAGCAGCTAGTTGAATTTGAAGATCTTTGAGGCAAGACGGTATAGGCCGAGTGTGGTTTTGTCTCCGGCACGACCGCGGAGGTTAGTGAAGAAGCCGACCACACCGTAACGTGCACGACGATACATACGCTCGTCATAGGCCTTCAAATCATTCCACAGCGTCTTTAGGCGCTCGTCGGCGCAATCTTCCTCGGAAAGTTTGGTGAGCACCGAGCAAATCGCCATCATCATGGTGAAGTAGCCCATCATGTACGAGCGCAGACGCGACGACTCAACATCGCTGTACAGGTGGAACGACTCCATCATGATACGCGTCACACGGAACTGCTGGTCCAGGCGCTTGACCATCGTGGCCTCGTTGACGCTCTGGCCCTCGCGACCGATAAAGTAGCGATAGAGGTCGATGTCGGCGTAGTACATGGTCTTGCAACGCGGCAGCGGCACGTAGGCGTAGATGTTGTCCACATAGAACGTGTGCGGCGGCATGGGCAGGTTGGACTCGCGCAGCACATCCGTGCGATAGCACAGACTGTGCATGAGCAGATTCTGGTCCAAACGGAAATGGCCGATCTGGTACCAGGTAAAGATCTTTTTTCGAGGCAGGGCAAACTTGTAACCAATGGCCGTATGCGTACCCTCGTAAACCTTCTCGTACACGTAGTTCGAGATAAACAGGTCAACGCGCTGGTCGCGCTCTTCAAAGCCGCGCAGAATCGACAGCATGGTCGAAAGCGCCGCACCGTCGAGCCAGTCGTCCGAGTCGACAACCTTGTAGTAGGTGCCCTGTGCCTCGCGCAGACCCGAAAGGACGGCAATACCGTGGCCGCCATTCTCCTGGTGCACAGCGCGGATGATTCCAGGATAACGGGCCTCCCACTCGTCGGCCTTGGCGGCCGTCTCGTCCTTGGAGCCGTCGTCCACCACGATAATCTCGATATCGGTGGCGTAATTGCTCCCCTCCAAGATGGAGGTGATGCAATGGTCCATATCCTTGGCGGCGTTATACGAGGGAATACCGAATGTTATGACTTTATGCATGGCAGGCGATAATCTCATCCGAAAGATCGAGGGCGGAGTTGGTCACGGCGTCCATATCGTAGTAACGATACTCGGCCAGACGACCCACTGGGTGGAAGTTCGTCAGGTTCTGGACGCGCTCAAGATAGCGCTCGTAGAGCTCACGGTTCTCGGGCTCCAGGATGGCGTAGTACCGCGTCTCGCCCGAGCCGGGCGTATAGGCCTTGGAGTACTCCTTCATGATGGTGGTCTTGCCGGGCAGGACCTGACCAGTCATGTTCTTGAACTCGGTAATGCGCGTATAGTCCTCGCTCGTGGTGTAGTTGACGGTGCCCACGGGCTGGAACTGATCCATATCGAGCGTCTCGAACTTCATATCGAGCGTGCGGTACGGCAGCGCGCCCAGGTCGAGGTTGAACAGCTCGTCGAGCGGACCGGTGTAGACGATCTCGCCACCATAGACCTTGCCGTCGATCTTGACGGTGGTCTCGTCGATTTCAAAGAGGTCACGGGCGTCTACGTCACAGAACACGTCGATCAGATCGTGATCGAGCATATGCTCGAACAGCGCGGTATAGCCGTCCTGCGGCATGCCCTGAAAAGGAGCCTGCGGGAAGTAGCGATCGTCATCGCCCACAAAGACGGGGACGCGGCCGGTGATCGAGGGGTCGATCTGGTCGGGCGTCTGGCCCCACTGCTTCATGGTGTAATGCAAAAAGACGTTCTCGTATACGTAATCGGCGACCTCGGCCAAGTCGGGGTCGTTCTTCTTACGCAGCTCCATAATGGGCACTTTGACATCCTTGCCAAAGGTCTCCACGAGCTTCTGATACAGCTCCTCGCCGCGCTCGTCACCAAAGGCGAGCTTGAGACTCGCATGGTTGAAGGGCACAGGCATAAGAGTGCCGTTGATGTTGGCGAGCACCTTGTGCTGATAATCCGTCCACTTGGTAAAGCGCGACAGGAAATTGTGCACGCGCTCGTTAAAGGTGTGATAGATATGCGGACCGTACTCGTGGATCAGGATTCCGGCCTCGTCAGCGCAGTCATAGGCATTGCCCGCAATGTGGCTACGGCGCTCCAAAACGGCAACACGATAGCCGATAGTCTCGGCAAGACGGCGGGCGCAAACGGCACCGGCATATCCAGCACCGACGACAATCATGTCGTACGCGCCGGCGTTAAAGCCTTCAGGCAGGCCTGAGGTAATCTGCATCGATACTCCTTGTCAAAAGCCACGGGCTCGTTAGCTGGGCTTTTCTCGAACATTCTTCGAGACATATTTATCAGAGCGATTATAGCGCTAATGCGTCCTATAATGAGCTTGCCACACAAGGAAAGCTCAAGCACAGCGGCGAACATAATTGAAAGGTAGACCCGCTAGCAGCGGGTTTATTCGTGAACAGCCGGGCGCCTGGAGCTTAGCGAAACGCTTGTAAGGAGTAACATGAGCGATTTCCTAAACCGTATGAAGTCTGCCGCCAAGGCCGACCTTAAGACCATCGTCCTGCCCGAGGGCGAGGATCCGCGCACCATCGTCGCGGCCAACAAGATCATCGAGGAAGGCCTGGCCAACATCGTCATCCTGGGCGATCCCAACGAGATCAACGTTCCCGGCGCCACCGTCATCGACCCGCGCAATGCCGAGAAGCACGAGGAGTACGCACAGAAGTTTGCCGAGCTCCGCGCCAAGAAGGGCGTTACCATCGAGCAGGCTCGCGCCCAGGTGATGGACGCCACCTACTTTGGCACCATGATGGTCAAGATGGGCGACGCCGACGGCCTGGTCTCCGGCGCCTGCCACTCCACCGCCGACACCCTGCGCCCCGCGCTGCAGATCCTCAAGACCGCCCCGGGCACCAAGCTGGTCTCGGCCTTCTTCGTGATGTGCACCGACACCCCGCAGTTCGGCACCGACGGCACGCTGATTTTCGCCGACTGCGGCCTCAACATCAACCCGTCCTCCGACGAGCTCTCCGAGATCGCCATCGCCTCCGCTCACTCCTGGTCCACCTTCATGGGCAATGTTGAGCCGCACGTGGCCATGCTCTCCTACTCCACCATGGGCTCCGCTGGCGGCGAGGTCGCCAAGAAGGTCCAAGAGGCCGTGAAGTTCTGCAAGGAGAAGGCTCCCGAGCTCGCCATTGACGGCGACCTGCAGCTCGATGCCGCTATCGTCCCCACCGTCGCCCAGCTCAAGGCTCCCGGCTCCTCCGTTGCCGGCAAGGCCAACGTGCTCGTGTTCCCCGACCTCGAGGCCGGCAACATCGGCTACAAGCTGGTCCAGCGCTTCGCCGGCGCCGACGCCTACGGCCCCATCCTGCAGGGCATCGCCAAGCCGGTCAACGACCTGTCGCGCGGCTGCTCTGCCGACGACATCGTGGGTGTCGTGGCCATCACCGCCGTCCAGGCTCAGATGGCTGAGTAGCCAGACATATCCCCGCCGAAGGCAGCGCAGGTTAACCCCTGAAAACGTCCTCGACCAATGAAACGCCCCCGTTCTGCTCCTTCGGAGCTATGAACGGGGGCGTTTCTGGTCTGCGGAGTGTTTTCAGGGGTTAACCTGCGCTGCCTTCTACCGTCACGTGGCATTCAGGGCATCTGGAGTGGACGGCGGCTTGGCTACGAGCTGGAGCTGAGGATCTGAATGGTCGGGTGCCGTTACTGGGAGCGCAGGCGTTGCTGGTGGTGATCACTTTGGGACTGGAATTTCCGCCTGCTAGCAAAAAGGCCTCCCGAGCTGCTGCTCAGGAGGCCTTTCGTTCAATCGCAAGCGAACGCGTTAGTTGTTCTTGGTCAGACGCTCGACGTCGTGGGCGATCATGTATTCCTCGTCGGTGGGGATGACCATGACCGTGACGGCGGAACCGGCGGCGCTGATGACCTGCGGGCCGTTGCCCACGGCCTCGCGGTTCTTGTTGTTGTCGATACGTACGCCCAGCCACTCAAAGCAGTCGCAGAAGGCCTTGCGGATCGACCAGTCATTCTCGCCGATGCCGGCGGTAAAGGTGATGGTGTCCACGCCCGCCATGGAAGCGATCATGGAGCCAGCCTGCTGCATGGCCTTGTAGGCGAACATATCGAAGGCGAGCAGGCAGCGCTCGTCGCCCTCGGAGGCGCGCGTGCGGATGTCGCGGGCGTCGTTGGAGATGCCCGAGATGGCAAGCAGACCAGACTGCTTGTTCATCATGTCATCGACTTCCTGATAGCTGTAGCCGCCCTCGCGCTGGAGGTAGCACACGGTGGCAGGATCAATGGAACCACAGCGAGTGCCCATCATCAGGCCGTCGAGCGGCGTGAGGCCCATCGTGGTGTCGCGGCACACGCCGTCCTCGATAGCAGCGAGCGAAGCACCGTTACCCAAATGGCACGAAAGCAGACGGTGGCAGCGCGAACCCAGGATCTCCTTGGCCATCATCCACTCATAGCGGTGGCTCGTGCCGTGGGCGCCGTACTTGCGAACGTGGTACTTGTCGCACACGTCCTTGGGCAGCGCGTAGGTATAGGCGACCTCGGGCATGGTCATGTGGAACGAGGTGTCGAAGACCGCCACGTTGGGCAGCTCCGGATACTTCTCACGGCAATACTCAATCGCCGCGGCCTCGCCGTAGTTGTGCAGCGGGGCGAGCGGGGCCACCTCGAGAATCTTAGCCATGACCTCGTCGTCGACAACTGCGGAATCATCGAAGTGCCAGCCGCCCTGAACGATACGATGACCAATGCCATCAATCGTAAAGTCGGTCTTCTCGAGCTCCTCGAGCACACGAGCGATAGCAGAGCGATGATCGGGGAAAGGGACCTCCTCGGTCTGCTTGGCGCCACCGTTCTCGGAGTGGCCAAAGATGCCCATGTCCGAACCGATACGTTCGCAGTTGCCCTTGGCGAAAACCTCGCGGGTATCGGTATCCAAAAGCTGATATTTAAGGCTTGAGCTGCCGGCGTTGACAACAAGTACGTTCATGAGACTCCTTTGCAGTGCAATACGGTCGACGCAGACCCCTTAAGGCGGCCGCATTTTAATAAGAAGTTATCACAACTTGATAAATAGCTATCAAGCATATCGCCCAACGAGCACAAAAGAGGGGCCGAACGGCGCTCGGTCGTCCAGCCCCTCCCCTCTTGCAATTACTTGCCGTTGACGATGCGCTCGACGTCGGAAGCGATCATGAACTCCTCGTCCGTGGGGATGACAAAGATTTTGACCTTGGAATCCTTGGCGGACAGGCACCAAGCGCCGTCGCCGCGCAGGGCGTTGCGGGCATGGTCCATCTTGACGCCCATAAAGGCCAGACGGTCGGCCACGCCAGCGCGGACAGCCGGAGCGTGCTCGCCGATGCCGGCGGTAAAGACCAGGGTGTCCATGCCGCACATGGAAGTAGCCATCTCGGCAGCCTTGGCGGCAATCTTGTAGACAAACATGTCGAAAGCGAGCTGAGCCTCGGGGTCACCAGCGGCGGCGAGCTCCTCGACGTTGCGGCAGTCATTGGTCTTGCCACCGGTCACAGCCAAAAGGCCGGACTTCTTGTTCATCATCTCATCGACCTCGTCGAAGGTGTAGCCGCCCTCGCGCTGCAGGTAACACACGGTAGCCGGGTCGATGGAGCCGCAGCGGGTGCCCATCATGACGCCGTCGAGCGGGGTGAGGCCCATGGTGGTGTCCATGCACTTGCCGTCCTCGATAGCGCACAGGGAAGCGCCGGAGCCGATATGGCACACGACGACCTTGCGGGCCTCGCCGTTGGTCATCTCGGCGACCTTTTTTGAGATGTAACGGTAGCTGGTGCCGTGGGCGCCGTACTTACGGATGTGCAGCTTGTCGCAAACGTCCTTGGGCAGAGCGTAAGTCTTGGCGACCTCGGGCATGTTGAAGTGGAAAGCGGTGTCATAGACCGTGACGTTGGGCAGGTCGGGATACTGCTCCAGGCAGAACTCGATAACGTTGGCCTCGGGGTTGTTGTGGAGCGGCGCCAGCGGGGCGACCTCGCGGATCTTGGCGAGAACGTCCTCGTCGACGAGGGAGGAATCGCCAAAGTACCAACCGCCCTGAACGATGCGATGGCCGATGCCCTCGATCTTGACGCCGTTGGCCTCGAGGTCCTTCAGGACGACCTCGATGGCGACCTTGTGGTCGGGGAACTCGATGTTCTCGGTCACCTTCTTGGAACCGTTAGCAGCGTGGGTGAAGGTACCGCCGGTAAAGCAGACGCGCTCGCAGGAGCCCTTTGCGGACACCTTGTGGGACTTGGTGTCGATGACCTGATACTTAAGGGTCGAAGATCCCGCGTTGACGACCAGAACGTTCATGTGTCTCCCTACTAACAGGCGGTGTGGCGCCGCCAGGTTACATACGCTTCAATAATAAACCCAAACGCCCTCGCGCTCGGGTTTATTGGCGTTGATATATAAGTTATCGGTGCCTAAATACTCATGTCCTTTGGCTTGTAAGACGAAATAGCGCGGGAATATACACCAAAGAAGAAATCCCGAGCGCGACAAGCAATACGACTCGAATGCCCGCAGCGCTGCTCAACGCAGCGTTGAGCAGATAGAAAAGAACAGCACCCACCGCCACCATCTGGCTTTGAACCGAAATCAATGAACAGCGCATCGAAGAATCAGCAGCATTTTGAAAAATTGAGTATTTAATTGGAGCAAATAACGAGTAAGCGACCGTCTGCAACACATAGAACACGGGCAGCAAATTAGCCGGAGTAAGGGGAATCAAAAACAAAGCTGTCAATGCTAAGCGAATGATGCCGCAAATACGCGCAAAACGGCCCTTGTCGACACGAGCAATCACACTGGGCACAATAAACCCTATGGAGGCGGAGGCAAGGAGCTGGACCGCAATGGTCACGCCCGAAGCGACGGCATTCATTCCGCGGCCTGCAAGCAACAGTGAGAAAAAGTCTTCCAGAGCGACGAAGGCAAATGCCTGAGAACAGTCCATGATGAACGCTGACCGAAGAATGCCATTACACGCAATAGCGGCACCGATCATCTTCGGGCTAATTCCACGCTCAGGTGCCCCCGCAGTGCCCCCTCTTCGCATCTCAGGAATGCAGACAACAACAACCAACGTCAACACCATTGCGATGATATCTGCCGAAAGACCAATGAGATATGCACCGACAGACGAAATGAAACCGCCCACGCAAGCGGAGATGGCATAAGAGGCATAGAAAACAAATCGCTCAAAGACATTAAGTCTTACGAGCTGGTCCTGAGAGACGCTGTCAATGTAAATCGCTTCTATGGATCCGCTCAGACATGCAACGGCAAAACCTTTGAGAGCGAACGCACCGATTAAAAGCAGAGGGGAACGGACGAGAAGCAGGGCGGCGTAGTATCCAAGCATCCCCACGACGCCAACGAGACCGCTTGTCTTTCGTCCAAACCTATCAGCAATATAGCCAGTGGGAACTTCGAGGATGAACTTGCTCACTTGATATGCAATCATCATGCTAGAAATCGCCACTATCGAGAATCCGACGAATTCAAGGTAAACCGTCAGAAAATACAAAATGGTGCTGAAGTTCGACAGAAAAACGAACGTCATATAAAGCAAAACCGTACGGTTTTTCATGCTCCGCCCTCCAAGAGTCAGCAATCTAAATCGAAATCTTGGAAAAGCATGAGGGCAAAGCTGTCAGCTATGTGTTGCAGGGCGTCAACATTCACTTGACGACACGAGGCCAAATGGCCTCACGAAGCGAGATGACGCAATAGGTGAAGAAATACCGTCTGGTGTCGATCGGTCCAGGCATTTTGTCGATAGCAAAAGTAGATGGGCAGGGCTACGTCATGTGAGGCTTCAATGGAGCACTCGCTCACTTCCGATCCATCCGATGCGAGAGAAGAGCCAGAAAAACTCAATATCAATCCCCCGGCTTGAAGAAACTCAGCCTGCGCCCTGCTTCCGTATTCGACATCGCGAAAGCGGAAATTAACCAGCTGAGCTTCGGGACATTGATTGATTGCATTGAGACAGGGTGACAAATTAATGGGAACAGCGAGCCTGCCGCCCAGTAACTCACGAATGGTCATAGCGTCAACAGATTGATGACCAGCTGGACATGAAAGAACCCTGAGCTCCTTTTCACCCATATATTTTGAAGAAAGGACGTTGTCCCGTGGTTCCTCAAACGAGATAGCCGCGTCCGAAATTCCAAGTATAAGTGATTCAAAGCATGTTGCCGTTGGCTGATGCCACACATCAAGATGAATCTGAGGGTGCGAGCTTTCAAACGAGTCGTACCAGTTTTCGGAAAAAAGGCGCCCCCGCCCGTGAAGACCGGGGGCGTAAAGACGGAAATGGCCGTCGGGCGAAACGCCGCCGTTCCCCGATTGAGCGTACTTTTTGAGATCGTCGACTTGCGCCAGGATCACGCGTGCACGACGCGCAAATTCTCTGCCCGCCGGAGACAAAACAGCCTCCCCCGCCGATCGGTCGAGCAAAACAATCTGATACTCAGATTCCAACTTTTTTATTGCCGACGAAACGGCCTGCGGACTCACGTGAACGGCGCGAGCTGCTTTGCGCACGCCGCCATAGTTCGCTACAGCTTGAAGGTATTCGAGTTGAGAAAGCTGCATAGATTACTCCAAAGGCAGCCAAGTCGACGGCCTACGCGCCCTCAGATGAGGTTCTCGCCCAGGTTCTTGCCACCGAGAACGTGCATGTGGAAGTGCATGACGGTCTGGCCGGCGTTGACGCCCTTGTTGGAGATGACGCGGAAACCGTCCTCCAAGCCCTTGGCCTTAGCGACCTCCTGGATGGCGTGAGCCATGGCGCCCATGGTCTCGGCCGGTACGTTGTCGGCGATGTCGCTGTAGTGCTTCTTGGGGATCACGAGCGTGTGGACCGGCGCCTGGGGATTGAGGTCGTCGAACGCGATGACCTGGTCGTCCTCATAGACAACGGTCGAGGGGATCTCGTGGTTGGCAATTTTGCAGAAGATGCAATCGCACATGGTTGGTTCCTTTCTCACAGACCAAGGTAATTATATTTGGTCGGGATGGTTAGAACGAGAGGCTGTCGTCGGTGTTGGCGGCTTCGCCGTCGGCGAGCACGTCGTTGCCGTCGACGTCCTTAAGAAGCACCGAGACCTTCTGCTCGGCATCGGACAGGCGGGTGCGCAGGCTCTTGAGGAGCTCTACGCCGCGGGTATAGCTCTCGAGCGACTCCTCGAGCTCCATATCGCCCGACTCCAAGCTGCGGATGATGAGCTCCAACTCCTGCGAAGCCTGCTTGTACGTAAGCTGCTCGACCGGGGTTTTCTCTGCCATATCTGTTTCCTTTCCTAAAGGTTTATCGCTATGAAACGCGGCCTACTCGACCGTATCGACCGTTGCCGCCACGTTGCCGTCTGCCATGCGCACGCGGATGGCGTCGCCGGGCTTAAAGGTCTTGGCGCTCGTGGCCACACCGTCGTCGCTGTACGCGATGGAGTAACCGCGGGCAAGTACCTTGAGCGGCGACAGGGCATCGAGCGAAGCCGCCGCACGGCCCAGGTCGGACGCTGGCTTGCTGAGCATCGTGCGCCCCTGATGCTCTAGACGGGAGCTTGCGAGCATGAGAGCATGGCGCTTGCCATCGAGCCCTGAGGTGCTTGCGATCAAGCGCTCGGGCAGACGCTCGAAGTCGGAACGGAATGACCCGACCGAACGCGTTATGGCGCCAGACAGACGATCGGCCGTCAGGGCAAGCTCGGACTCGCGACGCTCGACCATAAACGTTGGATCGTTAAGACACGGGCGGCACACGGCTGCATCGAGCGCGTCGCCCAGACGAGCCGTATAGGTGTCCCAGGCACGACGGCCGCGTTGGTCGAGCATTTCCAGATCGACCTGATCCGACCCGATCATCGAAGCCATCGCAGCGCCCAGACGCTGATGACGCGTCTCGAGCACGTCTGCCAGCTCCGTCATAGCCGGCGCCACCGATTCTGCCGCTGCCGTTGGCGTGGAGGCGCGACGGTCGCTCACCATGTCGCAGATCGAGGTATCGGGCTCATGCCCAATGCCCGTCACCACAGGCACGGGACAGGCTGCCACCGCACGGGCAAGCTCCTCGTCGTTAAAGGTCATGAGGTCCTCGAAGGAGCCACCGCCGCGCACCAGCAAGATGCAATCGGGTGCCGGCGTAATGGCAGCGGCGCGGCGCAAGCCTTCAATAAGCTCTGCCGGCGCACCCTCGCCCTGGACCTTGGCGCCCACACAGACAAGCTCGACGAGCGGGTTGCGACGGCGCAGCGTGCGCTTGACGTCGTCGATTACGGCACCCGAAAGCGAGGTGACGACTGCCACACGCGAGCAGAACACCGGGATGCGACGCTTGCGCGTCTCATCCATCAGGCCCTCGCGACGCAGCTTTTCGGCCAACTGAGCCACCTGCTGACGCAGCAGGCCCTCCCCCGCCAGCGAGAACGAGCGGGCAACGAAGCTCATGCGACCCGTAGGCTTGTAGAGATTGAAGCTGCCCTTAAAGCTCACCTGCATGCCATCACGCAGATCGAAGGTACGCTTAAGGTAGGCGCCCTTCCAGATGATGCAGTCGACGGCCGCCGAGTCGTCCTTGATTTGGAAGTAGCAGTGGCCGCTTCGGGCATTGGGGCCACGGAAACCCGTGACCTCGCCCAAAACGCTCAGTTGCGGAATGGCATCGAGCGCGCCGGCGGCGATCTCCACCGCTTGGCTCACGCTGAGCTCCTTGCGCTCTTGGTCGTCCAAACCGTCGAACTCGGCGGAAACGGCATTGCCGGTTAGATTCCAGCCTGCCACGCAGCCCCCTTTCGTCATCGTGCACATGGGCTCCGGCCCTGCGCTAATTCAAGTCCAACACATAGTACAGCGCCGCGGGGACACAAATCCCCACGGCGCCTGTCAAGCCAACTTGTT
Source organism: Collinsella sp. AF37-9 (assembly GCF_003475115.1). NCBI lineage: Bacteria > Bacillati > Actinomycetota > Coriobacteriia > Coriobacteriales > Coriobacteriaceae > Collinsella > Collinsella sp. AF37-9. Next base: position 23,092 of record NZ_QROQ01000014.1, read on the forward strand.
ATCGGTTGGAGTTTCTGTTGTAGCGAGCCATCAGGTAGAGCAGCTGAATGATCGAAGTGAGCGCTGCGGCAACATAGGTAAGCGCGGCGGCCGTCAGTACCTTCTTGGCACCGTTGACCTGCTTGGAGCTCATACCCGACTGCTCAATATACGCCACGGCGCGGCGACTGGCATCGATCTCGACCGGCAGCGTAACCAGCTGGAACAGCACGCTAAACGAGAAGAAGATCAACGCGAGGGTCGTGAGTCCCGCGATGTTCATAAACAGGCCCATGAGTAGCACGATGGTCCAGGTGTTCTGGGTAAAGTTGACGACCGGGACCAGGGCAGTGCGCACCCTCATCATGGCATAGCCACTTTGACGCTGCGCGGCATGGCCTGCCTCGTGACAAGCGACAGCAACGCTTGCAACCGAGCCGCCCGAACGGTTGGCGTCCGAGAGGTACAGGTTGTTATCCTGCGGGTTGTAGTGGTCGGTGAGCTCACCGGCGACACCTTTGATACCCACGGCATTGCAGCCGTTGGCGTCGAGCATGCGGCGCGCGACCGCAGCGCCCGTGTCGCCGTCCGAGCGAACCTTGGACCAGGTTTTGTACGTCGAGTTGATATAGCTCTGCGCGGCAAGACCGAGCACCGTACAAACAAGAACAACCAGCAGGTACAGCGGGTCGATGCCAAAGCCGTATCCATAGTAATAGGGCATACGAATTCCTCCGAATCGAGTTACACGTTGGAGGCATTCTACCCACTCAGCAGACTAGGCTTCCTTATAGCAATTCAATTTTGCCATCTTTGACCGTCAACCCCATATTGCCCGAGAGCAGATCGTCCAGGCGCGAGCCCACAAGCTCAAAGCGCCAGCCTTCGCGCAGGGGGCTCTGCTCAGGATGCTCAACATAGTCGGCCAGGTCATCGCGCGAAGCAATGACCGAGGTCGCCACGCCCGAGCGCTCGGCAACCAGGCGAATGAGCGCATACATCAGGTCTGTCACGCTCTCCAGCTCCGGCGAGATCTGACGGTGTCCGCGCACCATGAGCGGCAGACGATCGTGCGGGCAGCTCGCACCGCGCTTGATGGCCATGAGCGCGCCGTCCACGTCGCGCTCCCCCAGCTGGTCGGTGCCGCGGATGCTGCGGAACTCCTCAACGCGCACGGGATTGCGCTTAACCAGGGCAAGCAGCGTGTCGTCGGACATAACCCACTTGCGCGGGATGTTACGGCGCTCGGCGCGGTCCTCGCGCCAGGCGGCGAGCTCGCGCGCGATGCCCAACTGGTGACGGCTGCACGAATTGATGCGTTTGACCTTGCGGAACGCCTCGTGGCGATCGGCGCGATAGTGCGACTCGTCAGCCAGCGGGCGCAGCTCGTCGAGCACCCAGTCCACACGACCCAGCTCGCGCAGGCGGCTCATCATCTCGGTATAGGCGACGATCAGGTACTTTACGTCATCGATCGCGTACTCAATCTGCTTATCGGTCAGCGGGCGACGCGACCAGTCGGTCAGCGACTCGGTCTTGGGCAGCGAGACGCCGCAAAACGTCTGCACGAGTGCGCCGTAGGAAATCTGCTGACGCTCGCCCAAAAAAGCGGCGGCCACCTGCGTGTCAAAAATCGGATGCGGCAGCACGCCCACGGTATGGAGCATGACCTCCATATCCTGCGAGCAGGCGTGGAAGACCTTGGTCACGCTCTCGTCGGCCATAAGCTCGGCCAGCGGCGATAGGTCGTCGATTACCAGAGGATCGACCGCTACGCTCTCGGCAGGGGTGGCAATCTGGACCAAGCACAGGCGCGGGTGGAACGTGCGCTCGCGCAAAAACTCGGTATCGACGGCAATCGCGTCGAACTCACGGGCGCGCTGGCAAAAGTCGAGTAGAGCCTGATGTGTGGAAATGTACATATCAACCCATCGAATAAGGTTAGGCCCGAAAAACACGGGTAGGATATCGGCATTGCCTTACAACTATACTCGGTTAGTCACAGAACGGGAACGTAAGTATGCGCTGCCTTATCATCCACAACCCGGCATCGGGCCCCAGCTCAGATGAAATCTACGCATTCACGCACGCCCTCGCGCAGGGCGGCGACGAGGTCGTGATGCGTTTTATCGGCGATGGTATGGAACCCGAGGATGCCGTGGCGGACGTGCGCGAATTCGATCGCGTGGTCGTTTCGGGCGGCGACGGCACCGTCTCCAACGTGCTCGACCAGATGCGCGGGTGCGGTGTCCCCACGCTCGTCTTCCCCTCCGGTACGGCCTGCCTGTTCTTTAACAACATCGGTAATGCCCCCGAGGCAGCGGCGCTTGCCAAGGCTTGCCGCGCCGGTCGCACAGTCAAAGTGGACATGGGCGAGCTCTTTTGGCTCGACGAGGACGGCAACGAGAAGCGCCACGGCTTTATCATCATTGCCGGCTCGGGCTTCGACGCCGAGATCATGATGAAGGCCGCCCCCACCAAAAACGACATCGGCGAGATCGCCTACTTCCTCTCCGCGCTCGCCACGCCCAACCCCACGGTGGCGCACTTTACTATTGAGCACGACGGCATTGTCGAGGAGCTCGACGGCATCTGCTGCATGGCCGGCAACACCTCGGTCATCCAAAACGACATCAACCTGTTCCCCGACTGCCGCATGAACGATGGCATGGTCGACATTGCGGTCATCGAACCCGTAAAAACTGTGCAGCTTCTACCGACTGTGATCACCGCCGCACTCGACCCCGCCGGCAAGGTACTCGGGCGCCCGCAGTTCAAGATCATCCAGACCAAGGAAGCCAAGATCACCTGCACCCCGTCGCTGGGCATGCAGTTCGATGGCGAGATCATCTCCAGCAACTCGGGCGTCTTTGGTGCCCGCGCACTTCCGCAATGCCTCGACCTCATCGTCGATGAATTCTCACCGCTTGGTAAATAGGAGGACCCCATGAACGACAATCCCCTGATCGGCTTTATTGTCATCGTCTTGGCCATGCTCGTCGGTTACGCCATCAACGTGATTCACCGCCGAAAGAAGTAATTCCACATTGGTCTGATATTCATCCAATTATCGTCTCTCCCGTTGTTTATGCAAACCCTAAACAGCGGGAGAGTTTTCTTTTTGACCGCCGTCTAATGCTTTATTCAGCTACAGTAAATGCAGGGTGCCTTTATTTAACTAAAGCCATAAAATGAGTATTATTATCCGTTCATCGTATATTTCTTCACGCTCATCGAGTAAAAGCTGTTGTCGAATGAATACTCTTTACACTTCCTTTAGGCTAATAGATGTATTTATTAGCTGAAATCCTGCACGGTTTCGCGGGGTTTCAACGGTTGGGAGGGATTATGAGGTTTACTCATCCTGTCAACACGCTCAAAAAGCTCGGCTGCGGCCTTGCGTTTGGAGCAGCGGCCATCATGGCCATGCCGACTTCGGCACTCGCCTGCACCCAGATCTACATGGGCAGCAAGCTCACGGCAGACGGCAACACGTACTACGGCCGTTCCGAGGACTTCGGTCCGCGCTATGTCAAGCACTTTGGCATTGAGCCCGCACACAAGGACGGCAACGAGTACACCTCGGTCGAGTCCGGTTTTGAGTACAAGTCCAAGGGCGCAACCTACCGCTACACCTTCGTTCGCGACAACCCCTCACAGTGGGAAGATCGCTACGACGCATATTCCGAGGCAGGCATCAACGAGAAGGGCGTCTCCTGCTCTGCCACGTTGAGCACCTCCTATAACGAGAAGGCCGAAGAGGCCGACCCCATCACCGAGGAGACTGGCATTGGCGAGTACAGCTATGCCAGCGTCATCCTGGGCGAGAGTGCCACGGCCCGCGAGGGCGTCGAGCTCATCGGCAGCCTGATTGACGAGCAGGGCGTCTGCTCCAACGACCAGATCATCATCGCCGACAGCACCGAGACCTGGCTGTTCGCCGCGCTTTCCGGCCATCAGTGGATTGCCATGAAGCTCGCCGATGATATCGCCTCGCTCAACCCCAACATCGGCAACCTCACCTATAACGTCGACCTCGATGACACTGAGAACTGTCTCCATTCCGAGGGCATTGAGTCCATGCCTAAGGAGAAGGGCTTTGCCGAGTACACCGACGGCAAGTTCGACGTCGCCAAGACCTACGGCGAGGAGATCAGCGAGGCCGGTATGCACCAGTGGTCGCGCTATATCCAGGGTCGCGATTACTTCATGGCTCCGCTTGCTGAGGGCACCGACTACGAGATCGTCAAGGACGAGCGCGAAGACGCTCGCGCGACGACCGGCGCCCTGGTCCACGAGATGCAGCCGCTGTTCTTCCAGCCCGGCAAGTCCGACTGGAACACCTTTGAGATGATTCGTTCCTTCGCCGCTCGCGGCGAGAATGTCGCCGGCCTCAACGCCAACACCGACGGCGCCTATGCCATCGGCTCCAACCGCAACACCGAGATCCACACCTTCCAGATCCGTCACGGCATGGATCCCGAGATCGCGACCATTCAGTGGGAGATGCTCTCCAACGCCGAGTTCTCCGTCGCCATCCCTCTCTACTCCGCACTGCTCACCGAGGTCAGCCCCTACTTCAGCGATCAGGATGTCTCCTTCGATCACTGCGAAGAGGAAGACGTCGTGAACAACGAGGAGCCCAAGAACTCCATCAACTACGTCCTCATGGACATCAACACGCTCGCCTATGAGAACCGCGACCACTGCGCCACCGGCGTCCGCGCCTATCTCGACGCCCTGCAGAAGGAACTCATCGAGCAGAACCTGACCGTCGACGAGGCCATGCAGGCCGAAGAAGGCACCGAAGCCCGCACCGCCCTAGCCAACAAGGCCGGCAAGGCTGCAACCAAGAACACCTATGTTAAGTGCAAGGCCATGCTCGAGGAGATGCGTGACTACCTCCAGGAGGGCGACTTCTCCGAGGAGTTCGTCCCGAGTGACTACGATGCCGACAACGACTGCCTGGTCGAGTCCATCACCTACGCCGACGAGGCCCTTTCCGATGAGGACGTGGCCGAGCCCGAGGCCGAAGAGGAAGAGGTCACCGAGGAGAAGTCCGAGGGCAACAACATGGCCGCCATGGCCGTTGGCGCCGTCGTCGTCATCGGTGTCTGCGCCTACGTGGTCTATCGTCGCAAGAAGGCCTAAGGCCCTCATGTCCTAGCCGAGCGGGCAAGGCAGCGATGGCAGCCTCGCCCGCTTAACCCGCCTTTTGACCGACGGGAAACCCGCCTGAAATCTTTTCAAAAAAGATTTCCCCGCACACACTTTGCTGTGCTATAGTGCAGCGCAACAGCAACTAGGTGCGACCGTACTATGGCATCACGAAAGGAGCCACCGACATGAAGAACACGATGACGTCTCTCAACAACTGGTGGTGGCGTGATGCGAATACGATCGGTCGACAGTGAGTCCCTCACGCCTGTTTTTGCGCTCTAGGTGATTGGAAGGCCTCCGGTTTCGACCGGGGGCCTTTTTCTATCTCGAGCCCGATTGCATTCGCATCACGCGCCTCCGCTTTTCTCTTGCACTCCCCTTCCGAAAGGATTTTCACCATGTCTCAGAACACCACCGCCGCCCAGCCCCGCACCGTCCAGACTGCCGACCGCGGCAAACTCGATGTCCGCGCCCTCGTCCTGCTCGCCATCCTGCTCGCCGCCGGCTTCATCCTCAACTTCACCGTCGGCAAGACAATCTCGGGCATCTCGGGCGGCATGATCAGCCCCGAGTTCATCATCTCGGCCTTCTGCCTCACCATCCTGGTCGTTCGCCCCAACATCGGCCAGGCGCTCGTCATTGGCCTCATCTCGGCTGCCGTGATCCAGATCACCACCACTTCGCCGTTCGTCGATTTTGCTGCTGAGGGCATCGCCGCCATGCTCATGGCCGGCATCGTCAACGCCGCCGGCAAGAACGGTCAGGTCAAGCCCGCGATCGCCATTGTCGCAACCTTCCTGACCACCTTTGTCTCCGGCGTCATCTTCATGGTCATCAAGATGGCCATGCTCGGCGTGGTCGGCGAGCTCGCCGCCGCTATGCTGCCCGTCGTCGCCATGACCGCCGTCTTTAACGCCATTCTGGTCGGCGCCCTCTACTTGCCCATCCAGAAGGCCCTGAAGCTCAACTAACCCGCTCGGCTTTACGAGCCACCCCATCTTGGCGTTCATTCGTCGCTCGCGTACCCAAGTACGTTTCGCTTCTCTTTCGCGCTAACCTGGGGTCCTTCGTAAAGCCGTCTCCGCACTCCACCAACAAAGACTGTCCCAAACGACTAGCTTTTGGGGACGTTCTTAAACGACTAGTCATGTAAGAACGTCCCCAATGACTATGAAAGGTATCCATGGAAACGATCATCAACGTCGACGATGTCTCGTTCTCCTATGGCACGCAGACCGAGCAGGCGCTCAGCCACATCTCGCTCAGCGTGAACAAGGGAGATTTCATCGGCATCGTCGGACCCTCGGGCGCCGGCAAGTCCACGCTTGCCGCCTGTCTGTCGGGCGCCGTGCCCCACCACTACACCGGCACGTTCTTTGGGTCCGTCATGGTCGACGGCCACGACACCTGCGAAGTCTCGCTCACCGACGTGTCGCAAATCGTCGGCAGTGTGCTGCAGGATATCGACACGCAGATGGTCGCCTCGGTCGTCGAGGACGAGATGCTTTTTGGCCTGGAGAACTTTGGCGTTCCCCACGACCAGATCGAGCAACGTGTGAGCGAGACGCTCGAGACCGTCGGCATCAGCGACCTGCGCGACCGCGAGATCGCCACGCTTTCGGGCGGCCAGAAGCAAAAGGTTGCCATCGCCGCCATCCTCGCCATGCGTCCGCGCGTCTTGGTTCTCGACGAACCCACCGCGGCACTCGACCCCGCCAGCTCCACGTTGGTCTTCGAGACGCTGCGTGAGGCAAACCACGCACTTGGAATCACCATCGTCGTCGTTGAGCAAAAGGTCGCCCTGCTCTCGGAGTACTGCAACCGCGTGCTCGTGCTCAACCATGGCGAAATCGCGCTGCAGGGCGAGCCACACGAGGTCTTCGCGCATACCGACGAGCTCCGTGCCATCGGCGTCGACTGCCCTCGCGTCACGCGCATCTTCAATAGCCTCGAGGCTGATGGCCTGGTAAGCGGTACCCCTTGCTTGGATGTCGATGAGGCCGAGCGCCTGATTTCGGGCATCGTCGACCCCGCACACGCGGCCATCGAAGCCCAGGCACCCGCCGGGTCCCCGCATGCACCGTCGTTGCGTCCTCATGCCAAGGACGCCGAACCCGTACTCACCTTCAACCATGTTGAGTTTGCCTATCCCAATGGCGGCGCCGCCGTACACGACCTTAGCCTGACGCTCTATCCTAGCGAGCTCGTGGGGATCGTCGGCCAGAACGGTGCCGGCAAGACCACGCTCACCAAGCTGCTCACGGGCCTGCTCAAGCCCGCCTCGGGCAGCGTGCGCGTCACGGGACTGGATACCGCAACCGTCCCCACGAGCCGCATTGCCCGCGAGGTCGCGACCCTCTTCCAAAACCCTGACCGTCAAATCTGCAAGGACACCGTGCTCGACGAGGTCGCCTTTGGCTTGGAGCTTACCGGCATCGACCGTGCCGAGGCGCTGCGTCGCGCCCAGCTCGTCATCGACCGCTTTGGCTTGCCGGCCGACGAGGCGCCCTTCTCGCTCTCGCGCGGTCAGCGACAAATGGTGGCGCTTGCCTCCGTCGTAGTGGTTGAGCCCAAGATCGTCGTGCTCGACGAGCCCACGAGCGGCCTTGATTACCGCGAGTGCATGACCGTCATGGAAACAGTGCGCACCATGGCCGAGCGCGGTTGCGCCGTTATCATGGTCTGCCACGATATGGAAGTCGTATCCGACTTTGCCGAGCACATCGTGGTGATGGCCGACGGCCGCATCCTCGAGCGCGGCCGCACGCACGAGCTGTTCTCGAACTGCGAGCTCATGCAGCAAGCCTACGTTGAGCCACCTCAGGTCATAGAGCTTTCTCGTCGTCTGGCATCCTCCGTCTCTCCCGCCTTTGCACAGGTGAGCGAGGTCACCGATGTCGTTCGAATTACCAAGGAGATGGTCCACCGTGGTTAACGTCATCGACTACATGCCGGGCGATACGCTACTGCATCGCCTGAACCCCGTCGTCAAACTGGGCCTCGCCGCCGCCATCATCGTCGGCATCTTCTTGTCCGACACCTACGTAGCGCTGCTGGGCTTTTTGGCACTCACCCTTGCGCTGGGTGCCTATGCCGGCGTCGTCGACCGTCTGTTCTCGCTGCTCAAGTTGCTGATCCCGCTCGCGCTTATCATGCTGGTGCTCCAGCTGGCCTTTATGCGCGATGGCAACGTGGTGTGGGGCTTTATCACCGACACGGGCCTCATCACAGGATCGAAGGCCTGTCTGCGCCTACTGGGTGTGGCGTTACCACTCATCCTCATGCTCATGGTGACCAAGCTCAACGACCTTGCCAACGCCTGCGTCGAGGTGCTGCACGTACCGTATCGCTATGCCTTCACCTTTACCACGGCGCTGCGCTTTGTGCCGGTGTTTGGTCAGGAGATGAACGCCATCATGGAGGCGCAGACCGCACGCGGCGTCGAGTACGACACCAAGAACCCCATCAAGAAGCTTAAGCTCATGCTGCCACTGTGCGTGCCACTGCTCATCTCGAGCGTGGGCAAGACCGATGCCACAGCCTTGGCGGCAGAACAGCGCGGCTTCTATCTGCGTACACGCGCCAGCTCGTACAAGCGCTACCCCATCAAGGGCCTGGACATCGCCGTGCTCATCGTCAGCATCGCCCTCATCGCCATCGGCTTCCTGTTCTAGTTCACCACCGACAGCAACCGCCCAACGCAAAAGGCCTCGGCTCGCACCAAACGAGCCGAGGCCTTTACTGTTTCACCAGATAAAACCTACCAAAATAAACCTGTCCCTTTTTGGCAGGTCGGCAGCTAGAGGCGGTAGGGGGCGCCGCTGCGGATGATGGATTCGCGCACCAGGACATCCATGGCGTCGAGGGTAATCTCGGGCATCTCTCGGTACTTCTGCAGCACCGATAGCTCGGTGCAGGCCAGAATGACGCGGTCGCAGCCGCTACGGGCGAACTCCCACATCACGCGGTCGAACTTATCCATATCGGGCTCACGTCCGGCCTTCACATCATCGTAGATAAGCGACATCACATCGTTCTGACGTTTATCGCTGGGATAGACAACCTCAACACCCGCAGCCTTACATTCGCGGCCGTAGACGCCCGCGCCCACGGTGCCATCGGTTCCCATAATGCCAATCTTGTGCACCGGCTCGGCCGGCATACTCAGGTTGGGATCGAACTCGCACTCCCCCATCACCGCACCGGCCAGAGCATAGCGCACCGACTCACGCGGCATGTGGATAATCGGCACCTTCGTAAACGACTGGATCTGGTCGTAGAAGTAGTGTGACGTGTTGCAGGGAATGGCAATGTGCGCGCAGCCCAGCGACTCGAGTGCCTGGGCACACTCTTTCATGGTCGCCAGCAGCTTGGCATGCTCGCCGGTCTTAATGGCCAGCGTGCGGTCGGGCATGGTCGACTTGGAGAGCACCACCATGTCGATATGTTCCTGATCGCAGGCAGCAGCCGTATGACGCACCACCTGGTCGTAGTAATACGACGTGGCCTCGGCGCCCATGCCGCCGATAACTCCCAGCTTTTCCATCGCCGCCTCCTTGGTGACGCTTGCGCAATTGCGCGTATCATACCCGCGCCCGCCCGATGTAAACCGGACGGGCGCCGCACTCATCTACTTGTAATACGTCATGAACAGCTTAAAGTGGCGCAGCTTGGTGTGCCACATGCGCAGCCAGCGATTAAAGACAAAGTCACCCTTCATAAACGAAGGGTCGGCGCCCTTGCCTTCCTTGTCCAGGCGATGCACCTTAGCGCGCAGCTCGGGATCCTTGACGTACTTGTCGACGACGCCCATGGGGACGACCATCCAAAGCGCCTCGTCCTGCGCCGTCACAAACTCCGGCTCAAACGGGCGGTTGAACACATACTCGTCCACAACATACTTGGCAACGTTAAAGCCACTGTTAGTGACGTAGTAGTTGCTGCGACCTTGGCGCGTGTTGAAATCGAAGAACTTAAACGAGCCGTCGCGCTCATCGTACTTAACGTCAAAGTTGGAATAGCCCACAAAGTGAAGGTCCTCGAGCAACTTGCGCACGCCGCCCATGAGCTCGTCGTTGGGCTCGGTAATGATACAGGCGTGATTACCGACGCCGTGAGGCTGATGTTCCTCGAGCAGCACATGGCCCAGGCACATCATGCGCACCTTGCCGTTGCGATCGGAATAACTGGTGAGCACGCGCATGTACTCGTCGTTGCCGGGCACGCGATCCTGCAAGATCAGATCGTCGGTGTAGCCGCTGGCATACGAATCGCGAATGACCTGTTCCAGCTCGGCGCGGTCGGCAATCTCATAGGCCTTCTTCTGGCCCTCGAACTCATGCTGCCACCACATGATGCCGTCAGAAGGCTTCAGAATCATCGGGTAGGGAAAATCGATCTGGTCGAGCACTTCGGCAGGCGCCTCACCCTGGGCATTGAGCATCGCCTTGGTAAAGGTAAACGTGTGCGGATAGGGCACGCCATGCTTCTCGCACAGCTCGTAGAAGATCTCCTTCTTCTGGCACTGCTCAAGCATGCTATAGGGAGCGTAAGGCGCGACGATGTTATCCGCCAACTCATGGGCATCCTTGGCCTGAGCCACGAGGGCAACATAGTTGTCGCCACAGCCCACAAGGACAATCGTCTTGTCGGCATGCGCTTGGGCAATGCCGTTGACGGTTTTGAGCATCACGGGCATGGTGTCGATATCCACGTTGGGCGTGTAGTCGATAATCTGGCTGCGGTACGCGGGACCCGTCTGGTACTTGCCAAAGACCAGACTCTTGACCTGATACTCCTCGTAGAAGGCGCGCGCCACCGAATAGGCGTTGATGTCGCCACCGAGCAGCACGGGAATGAACTCGCGCTCTGTAAATTGCAATGCCATGGAAACTTCCTATCATGAACTGCCCACACAACGGGCGGTCTTTGCGCAACTGATTTATTCTAGCGTGCCAAGCCGCCGGCGCCCAAAGCTCCACCGTATCTATGGCAATCGACGTAATCGTCCAGCATAAAGGCCGTGCTCACCGCGATGGGATCTTGTAGTTGTAAAACCCCACGTTGAGATAGCTTTTACAGCCCCAAACTCCTCTTAAACAGGCTCCCGTAACGTTAAAGTTGAACTCTATGGTTTCTCAACAATTCATCATAACTGCAGGTCAAAGCCAAAGCCTCAAGTTCAACTTGACCCTTTGGAACCTTTAAGGTTCAAGTTGAGGTCGAAAGCAGTAGTAGAATACCGTTCGAATCATAACCTACGATTGATTGCAGAGGGACTGGATGCAGCATTCGAATCATCGCACCGCAGCGCTCATTGCGTCGAAGCCGGCTCGTATCATCACGAGCGCCGCGCTCGCCGTTGCGCTGACGGCCACACCGATGCTCTCCCCCGTTGCGGCGTATGCCGCCTCGCAGGCAACGCAGGACCAGCTTTCCGCAGCCCAGCAGAAGATCGAAGCCGCCACGAGCGCCTACAATGACGCCCGCACCAAACTCGATGACCTGCAAAAGCAGATTGACTCCAATGAGGCAAGCATCGAGGAAATCGAGGCCAAGCTTCCCGAGCAGCAGGCCAAGGCAAGCTCTGCCATGCGCGATCTGTACAAGTATCAGAAGGGCACCAATCCCATCGTGAGCTTCCTGGTCAATGCGCAGAGCCTGGGTGAGTTCATCACGACCTGCAAATACACCAACCAGATCACGAGCTCGAGCGTCGACGAGATCGAACAGCTCAATAACATGCAAACCGAACTCGAGCAGAACAAGGCCGAGCTCCAGCAGGCCAAGTCTCAGCTTGAGGCAGAGCAGAAAAACGCCGAGGATGCGTTAGCTCAGGCCCAGCAGCTCCGCAGCGAGGCACAGGCAAAAGCCGAGCAGGAAAATGCCGCCGAACTTGCCAAGCTTGAGGCCGATAAGGCCGCTGCCGCCGAGAAGCTCTCGGGCGAGGGCGTAAGCGGCAGCAATTCCAGCAGCCAGGCCACCAACACCAACACCACCATCGACACCACGGTGAACAACGCCAATACCGGTAGCTCCGATTACGATTCGTTCATTAATGAGTGGACGGGCCGCATCGACAATTATCTCGCCGGCTCCCCCATGGCAGGCCAGGGCTACAACTTTGCCGTCGCCGCTTGGAATACCGGTGTCGACCCCCGTTGGTCCCCCGCCATCGCCTGCATCGAGAGCACCAAGGGTGCTTATTGCGCCAATTCTTACAACGCCTGGGGCTGGAGTGCCCGTGGCGGCGGTTGGCGCAGCTTTGGCAGCTGGAGCGAGGGCATCTCCGCTCACGTCGCCTATCTGGGCGCCAACTACGGCTCCACCCTTACCCCGGCAGCGGCCAAAAAGTACTGCCCGCCCACGTGGCAGGACTGGTACAACAAAGTCGCCGCTCAGATGAACCGCATCTAAGTGCAACTGCAAAGGGCCCCAATGGGGCCCTTTTCTTTTAGGTAGCGGAGGTATCGACGACGCCGGTCGCATTGGCAACCGCGACTATGACGATCATGCATAGGAGCAGCACACCCAATGCCTTGAGCCAGAGTTTCGCGAGCTTCTTGCCGCGATAGCTGTCGAGCAGTGCGAATCGCCGACGAAGACGGCGCTTATCGAGCAGCGCAAAATGCATAAGCACCATAAGGCCATCGACAAAGAAAAAATACTCGATTATGAGAAGCCACGTCGGGTAGCTTTGGTTTGCTCCCGTGGGGTGAAAGACGGCAAAGTGACTTCCGGCAAAGAACACAAGCAGTGAGAAGCAGACGAGCGTATTCCAAATACGCCCCAGAGACTCCGGAACGCGAGAGAGCAGACCGCATGCAACAGAGGCGGCAGGCCTAGGAAGCCCTGTGGGGTTCTGGAGCCCTTGGGGCGTCAACGCCGTCTCCGAGGCCGGAGCACGGACAAGCACAGGCGCAGGAGGCCGCACGGGGCGACTTAGATCGTATGCCGCGCGCGTCGCCCGTCCCAACGCTTCCGCGCTCGCAAAACGCTTGGCCGGGTCGAGCGCCATCGACATGCAGACGGCATCGGCAAGTGGAGTGGGAATGCCGCGCGCCTCGCATTGCTCGCGCATGTCGAGCCCTGGTTTAGGGTCGACTCCCGTCAAGCAGAAGAACAACAGGGCGCCAAGTGCGTAGACGTCGCTTCGCACGCTCGTCTGCCCAAACCCATACTGCTCGGGCGGCGCATAGGGCCGTGTCCCAAACTTGACGGTATCGGCATCGGCGCCATCGCGCCATACGCGCGCGATCCCCAAGTCGATAATCACCAGCGATGAAAACGTCAGGCCGTCATCAGGCGTATAGTTGGCACCTGTCACGATGATATTCGACGGCTTGAGGTCGCGATGGATCACCGGCACCGACGTCTCCCCCGCCATTGCAAAACCGGCATGGAGCTCGCCCACGGCGTCGCATAGGGCAGGATACAATTCACGCGCATAATCGGGGGTGGCTCCCAGACGGTACACCAGCACCCCGAGCGTCTCCCCTTCGATGTATTCCATAACCACGTTGAGCTCGTCGCCCACACGACGACAATCGACGATTCTGGGCAGGTGCTCAAAACGCCTGCCTGCCCGCTGAGCGGCAAACAGACGCTCGTATGCCCCGCCGATTTGAGCCGAAGCATCGATGCGTTTACGGACAAAGGGGCCGAGCGAACCACCGCCGGTTCCTTCAAAGTACACAAGCTCGGTTGTTTCAACGGACGAGCGCTTAAGTACACGCTCCACGCGATAGCTGTCGTCACGATCGAGCGACGCCAGGTGCTCGGCAAGCGCTGCGGTCAGCTCATCATCGGAATATGTTGGGGTCTGATTATCCATAGCCTCCATCATAGCGCAGGGCGCAGACACCCCATGGCATCCGCGCCCCGTTCGTTTGCATCGTTGTTCGGCAGCTCCGCCGGCTCAGATATCAGCCGCTAACTCACCGTCTCCTCGCCAAAGCGATACAGCTCCTCGTTGACCTTTTGGAGGCTGCACCCGCGATCGATACAGAAGATGATGATCGCATCGCGACGGTCCTTGCAGTTAAGGACGCTTACCCCGGCAGCCGTCAGCGCACGGTTAGTCTCTTTGAGCGTCAGCGCCATCGCAAAGGCAATCTGCAGCACCTTATTGCGACTCGGATGACGCGCACCGGTAAAGATCTGATAGCCAAAGGTCTCATTGAGATCGGCCATACGAACCACGCGCGAGCGCTCCAAGCCCTTTTCCTGCAGCAGTTGCTTCAGGTAGTCCGAAAGCGACGGGGTGGCAAAGTCGTGCTCCTTGATATAGCCATCGATGTTTGGCGCGTCGAGAAGCTCATTGAGTAACTCGTCAGTCAGCTTTTTATCGGGCATACGACCTCACCTCCCCCAGTGCATGCAACATGCTAGAAACCGCTTACGTCCGAACGCTCCCAGCTAGCAACCTGGTCGGGAGACACCGTACCCAGCGCCTCGAACTTCCAGGAGCCGCCCGCCTTCAGATGATTGGTGTTTGCAAGAGCCGTTCCAACCTGGTTGCCATCGGCATCATACAGAACATATTCAATCTGAATGTAGCTCTTTTCCTTGTCCGTGTTATTGGTCAGCGTGCCCGAGATCTTATAGGTAAACTGATTGGAAGTATCTTCAGCCTCGTCAGCAATGGTATACGGTTCTTGCGGTTCTTTTTGCTCCTCAGCCTGCTGTGTCGTCTCGGCAGGTTTTGCCGAATCGCTCGCAGACGAATCGGTTGAGTTGCCGCCCATAGAGCCCACGGCACCGACAATAACCAGCACCACGATGATGCCTAGGACAATCTTGCCGATCGGCTTCTTTCCCTCTTTTGCCATTATTCATCCTTCCTACGATCCGGCTACCGTGCCGGCACACAGCACATCGTAGGAAGGATTGAACTTGAATTCATTAGCTGAGAGCTAAGGTTGCGGTAAACGGCCAATGCAGTTATCCAAACGCCGAGCAAACGCACTTTGCGCGACCGTCTGCCAGCAGTGATCAACCCACCGTGACGGATTCCCCGGTAAAAGCACTGATCATCAACAGGACAAAGAAAACAAGATAGCTGACACTCAGCAGGTACGCAATGATCAGAAAGACGACCCAGCCGACATTGGTTTTACCGTCGGCACGGCGTTGCCCGCGATTGCGGCAGAGCCAAATCGTCACGCCGATGGCAGTGATAAACAGCACGAGCGCCGCCGCGGCAAGCCCAGCAAGCGCAAACATCACGCCAATGCTCACAGCGATGACCGGAAGCAGCAGCAAACCGCACCCGCATCCACCCGGACTATATACGGCAGACTGTCGGCGTCGCTTCATCGCCGCGCCACCCCCATCATCTCTGAGCACTACAGTGCGATGGCCTGCTGAACAGGAACGATCTTATCGAGTTCCGGTTCGATCCGCCTTTTCTCGGCCTCAAGGTCAAACGCCATCTGAGCGCGCAGCCAATAACCATCCGTCAGGCCAAAATAACGGCAAAGACGGAGGTCGGTGTCGGCCGTCACGCGACGTTTTCCCAAGACAATCTGCCCGATACGCTGAGCCGGAATCCCGGTCTCTTTCGCAAGGCGATATTGAGAAATGCCCATGGGAACAAGAAACTCCTCTTTGAGAAGCTCACCAGGAGTCACTGGCGACAGCAAATCGGCCGAGGTCTCATCACTTGTGATAATCGACGATTTCGACATTCCAAGCCATCTCCTGTCTCCACTCAAAACAGACCCGATAGCGCTCGTTAACACGGATGCTATATTGCCCGGCACGATCGCCCTTCAAAGCTTCCAGGCGGTTGCCCGGTGGAACGCGAAGATCATCAAGCGAAGCACAAACCTGCAGTTGGCGAATCTTCCTCAACGCAACACGCTCAAAGGGCACGAACTTCCTGACCCGCACACCCATGGCAAAGCGTTCGGTATCCTCATCTTTATACGATGCAATCATAGTATCGCCTTACGTTAGTAACGTCAAACGTTTCTATAGACTTACATCTCTATTATATCGTACGTTTGTTCGTATTTTCTAGAACAAATAGTCCTTCACGCCTTAGTCAAGCAAAAGCAATCGCTTGTAGACATCAAGGCCTTTGAGAAGAATCTCCTCGTCAAAGAGCATGGTATCGGTATGCAGAGCGCTTGTTGCATAGGCTGGGCAGCCATCAGCGTCGATCGGGTTTTCTTGTCCCTCTGGCACGCCCGTGCCCAGCAAGAAGAACACGCCCGGCAGATGGCGCTGATAGAACGCGAAATCCTCGGCGATTAGCAGCGGCTCGTCCACAAGTTGCAATTCGGGCAGAACGGGCGCGATTCGATCAAACAACTCGGGATCGTTGTCGACCGGCGGATAGCCCTCGGCAAAGTCGAGATCGTACGTGCAGCCCGTTGCAGTGCATGCCTCATCAAGCACGCGGCGCACACCCTCGCGTGCACGGTCGAACATGCCGTCCGTAAACACACGCAAGCTGCCGGCCACATGGGCCTCCCCCGCCACCGCGTTGCAGACGGTACCGGCCTGCAGCAGGCCAAACTTGCCGATACAGGGCTCGTCGGTGCCCAGTTCGTCCATCAGCTCGCGCTCGGTAACCAAAAACTTCGCTGCCGCCAACGCGGCATCGTGTGACTCCTCAACCGGCACACCATAAGTCTTAGCAATATGGATACTCGTACCGTGAATATGGATATGCGTCTCGCTCGAACGCGCCAGCAGCGGACCAGAACAACTCGCCAGCGTGCCGGCAGACAGATCGGGCCACACATGGAAGCCAAAAATGCGGTCGGCCCCATAGCGCTCGAACACACCACTCTCGCATACCGTCTTGGCACCACCGGTCGTTTCCTCGGCCGGCTGGAACACAAAAAGCACGTTGCGTTTAAGTGAACCCGGCTGCTCGCGAATCGTGCGGTCGACATACGTCGCGGCGGCGAGCGCCATGGCCATGTGTCCGTCGTGCCCGCAAGCGTGCATCTTGCCGGGATGAGACGAGGCGAAGGCCGCACCCGTCGCCTCGGCAATGGGCAGCGCATCCATATCCGCACGAATCGCCGTGGCATGCGTGGCACCAACGCCAGCGTCAAAGAAAGCGCAGACGCAGCTGGGGCACGGATGGGTCACCTCGCAGGCAAGCGACGCCAACACGCCCTCGATATAGGCAATAGTCTGCGGAAGATCGAAGTCGAGCTCCGGGATCCTGTGCAAGTCGCGCCGATAGCGACGGAGTTCTTGGAGCTCGGTCATAGAGGTTCCTTTCATTGGTGTGCGCCGGTTGCTATCTATTGTGCCGCAAGATTGCCATACCCTTATTTCCAGCATATCCCTGCATTTTTTAAACGTTATATACGAATACTCTTGTTTGGTAAAGTGCAACGTGGTAGGGTCGTTACCACTTGATAGAGGCGCGGGCACGAAGAACCGCGGGCGAGCCGGCAGGCTTTGACCCCGTGGGGAGGCGAAACCCGCCGAACTGGGTTTTTCGGGCACGAACAACCTGGTGGGCCTGTGGGAAACACCCACAGGACTGTCTGCAGCAATGCGGGAGCGCTATCCGGACATTGGGTCCACGCTATGCGGATTCGATGCGCAGATGGCGCCGTCTGGATAGCGAGGTTTACGGGACATGGCATTGACCCCCAACGAGGCATATGCGGCCAAGCAGCCGTTTGTGGACAAGGAGACGCTCGAGCATATCGTCGAGCAGTTCCCCACGCCGTTTCATCTATACGACGAGGCGGGCATCCGCCGCAACATGCAAGAAGTGCGCGACGCCTTTGCATGGAACCCGGGCTTTAAGGAATACTTTGCCGTCAAGGCCAACCCCAACCCGGCGCTCATCTCCATTCTCAACGAATACGGCTGCGGCTGCGATTGCTCGAGCTATACCGAGCTCATGATCGCCCGCTCGCTGGGTATCACGGGACACGACATCATGTTCTCGTCCAACGATACGCCGGCTGCCGACTTTGAGCTCGCCGACAAACTGGGTGCCATCGTCAACTTTGACGACATCAGCCACATCGAGTTCTTTGAGCACGTTGCGGGGCCAATCCCCAAGACGGTCAGTTGCCGCTTTAATCCAGGCGGCCTGTTCCAGCTCTCCAACGGCATCATGGACAATCCGGGCGACTCCAAGTACGGCATGACCACCGAGCAGCTCTTCGAGGCCTTCCGCACGCTCAAGGCCAAGGGCGCCGAGCGCTTTGGCATCCACGCATTCCTTGCCAGCAACACCGTCACCAACGACTACTACCCCAAGCTCGCGCGCATCCTCTTTGAGCTTGCCGTGCGCCTGGAGCGCGAGACCGGCGCACACGTCGCCTTCATCAACCTATCCGGCGGCGTCGGTATCCCCTACCTGCCCGAGCAGCAGGCCAACGACATCCACGCCATCGGTGAAGGGGTGCACACGGCCTACGACGAGATTCTGGTTCCCGCCGGCATGGGCGATGCGGCAATCTGTACCGAGATGGGCCGCTTTATGATGGGCCCCTATGGGTGCCTGGTCACCAAGACCATCCATGAGAAGCAGATCTACAAGGACTATATCGGCGTGGACGCCAGTGCCGTTGACCTTATTCGTCCCGCCATGTATGGCGCCTACCACCACATTACGGTGATGGGCCAGCCGGGTGGCGACGACAAGACCACAGCGCCCGTTACGGACACCTACGACATCACGGGCAACCTATGCGAGAACAACGATAAGTTCGCCATCGACCGCGAGCTGCCGCATATCGACATGGGTGATGTGCTCGTGATTCACGACACCGGCGCGCATGGCTACTCCATGGGCTACAACTACAACGGCCGTCTGCGCTCCGCCGAGGTCCTGCTGCGCCCCGATGGCGCGGCAGACCTCATCCGCCGCGCCGAGCGCCCGGGCGATTACTTTGCCACGCTCGACGTGCTGCCGTGCGGCCGCGAGCTGCTGGCCAAATCGCGCGCCGAAAGCGCCCGCCGTCGCGCTCAGGACGAGCGCCTAGCAGTCGCCGCCCAATGGAACAAACGCGTCCAGATCGCGGAAGCGAAGGAGAAAAACATGGATGTCCGCAACCTCGAGGGCTCGGTCGTCGCCCTCGTCACCCCGTTTAAAAAGGACGGCAGTGTCGACTTTGACGCACTTGAGCGCCTTATCGATTTCCACCTGCAAAATGGCACCGACGCCATCCTCACCCTGGGCACCACCGGCGAGAGCGCTACGATGACCGACGACGAGGACAACTCCGTTGTCGCCGCGGTGGTCAAGCAGGTTGCAGGCCGTGTCCCCGTCATCGCCGGCTCGGGCTCCAACTCCACGCAGACCATGCTCACCAAGTCGCTCACCTATCAGGGTCTGGGCGCCGACGGCCTGCTGCTCATTACCCCCTACTACAACAAGTCCAACGAAGAGGGCATCTACCAGCACTTTAAGACCGTTGCCGATGCCGTAGATATCCCCTGCATCCTGTACAACATCCCCGGCCGCTGCGGCTGCGGCATCAGCGAGCGCAACGTGGAGCGCCTGGCCGCGCACCCCAACATCATGGGTATTAAGGAAGCCTCGGGCAACGTCGCCTACGCGGCCAAGATCGCCCACCTGCTGTCCGACGACTTCCGCATGTACTCAGGCGAGGACGCACTTACCGTACCGCTCATGAGCCTGGGCGCCTCGGGCACCATCAGCGTGTGGGCCGATGTTCAGCCGCAGCTCGTACACGACATGTGCCGCGCCTATCTGGACGGCGATGTGGCGCGTGCCCGCGATATCCAGATTGCCGGCCAGCCGCTCATCAATGCCCTCTTTAGTGAGGTCAACCCCATCCCCGTTAAGGAAGCGCTCGCCCAGATGGGTATGATCGAGGCAAACTACCGTATGCCGCTGTGCCCCATGGCCAACGACACACGCGCTGCACTTACCGATGCTCTGAAGGGAGCTGGTCTGCTTGATTAAGACCGTCATTATGGGAACGGGCCGTATGGGCTCGCTCATCCGCACTACCGCCGAGGGCGTTGTCGACGCCGCTGGAGAGCCCGTTTTTGATATCGTGGCCCAGATTGGCTTCGATTTGAGCGAGCTCGAGAACGCACCGGTTGCCGATGTGATTATCGACTTCTCAAACGTCGTGACCTTCGACGCCGTCGTCGCCTATGTCGAACGCACGGGCGCCGCGTTGGTCTCGGGCACCACGGGCTACACACCCGAGCAGATGGATCGCCTGCGTGAGCTGGGTCAGAACGCCCGCGTCATGCACTCCGGCAATTACTCCATCGGTATCGCAGCCCTGCGTCATCTGGTAGCACAGGCCACACGCGAGCTACCGGGCTTTGACTGCGAAATCGTCGAGACGCACCATAACCAAAAGGTCGACGCCCCCAGCGGCACTGCCAAATTGTTGCTCGACGCCGTCGTCGAAGCTGAGCCCGAGGCAGGCTACCACCCCGTCTATGGCCGCGAGGGCATGTGCGGCGCGCGCGACCCCAAGGAAATCGGCATGCACTCGCTGCGCGGCGGCACCGTAGCCGGCGTGCACGAGGTGAGTTTCTTTGGCCAGGACGAGGAGATCACGCTCACCCACCGCGCCACGAGTCGTCAGATCTTTGTCAACGGCGCCTTGGCAGCCGCGCAAAAGCTCGTCACCCGCGAACCCGGCTTCTACACCTTCGACCAGGTCATGTTCGCCTAACTAGTTATCAACCATATCCCCTCAAAGGAGAGACAGCATATGAGCAACGCAGCCGAGATGGATGCACAGGAGATTATCAACTACATCGCCACCGCGCCCAAGAAAACGCCCGTCAAACTGTACGTGCGCGAAAAGCCGGGTATGAAGGTCCAGTGGGGCAATGCGCACGTCTACGGCGGTCGTCGTGGCAAGACCGTCTTTGGTGACTGGGATGAGCTTAAGACCATCCTGGACGCCAATGCCGATTCCATCGATTACTACGACGTTGAAAACGATTGCCGCAACTCCGCCGTGCCCATGCTCGACCTTAAGGGCATCAACGCCCGCATCGAGCCGGGCGCGATCATCCGCGACCGCGTCGAGATTGGCGACCGTGCCGTGATCATGATGGGCGCCATCATCAACATCGGCTCCGTCATCGGCGAGGGTTCCATGATCGATATGGGCGCCGTGCTGGGCGGTCGCGCCACCGTGGGCAAGAACTGCCACATCGGCGCCGGCACCGTGTTGGCGGGCGTCGTGGAGCCCGCCAGCGCCACGCCCGTCATCATCGAGGACGATGTCATGATCGGCGCTAACGCCGTGGTCCTGGAAGGCGTGCGCGTGGGCAAGGGCGCTGTTGTCGCCGCCGGCGCCGTGTGCGTCGAGGACGTCCCCGACGGTGCCGTCGTGGCCGGTGTCCCCGCCCGCGTCATCAAGATGCGCGACGAGAAGACCGACAGTAAGACCGGTCTCGAAGAGGGCCTACGTCAACTGTAGGGTTACGCGGTTTTACCAAACCGCGTAACTAGTCGACGCTACAAACGCCCCTAGGCGGCAATCTGACGTTCAATCGTCGGTCGCGTACCGAAGTACGCTTCCCTCCTCTTTCACGTCACCTTGCTCGCCTAGGGGCGTTTTCGCTAACGTATGCTCAGTCTGCAACTCAATTCAGCTCCAAGCAAAAAGGCCGAAGTCCCAAAGGGCTTCGGCCTTCTTCATCTCAGGGTTCCATCGTATTCAACCATTCAATAAGCCGATGACAAAACGCCCACTCATTCGAAAAGGTCCTCGTCGGAAATCGCATCGTGATCCATTGACTCAAACTCCGCGAGCTCCTCAGGAGTTAAGGCGTCCTCAAACGGAATAAACTCGTGCGGACCATTCTTGATTCTGTCCACCGCGATGCGATCAATCTCAAGCTCGCGCAGATACTGCAGCGCCCATTTAGGGCACTTGCGAATTGTAGAGAGCGATTCGCTTGCCTCGGTAGTCGAAAGGACCTGATCCTTCTTGAATACCGGTTTTCCCAAAACTAACGGAGCCATGATTGTCTCCAGTATCGTACGAGCAACATTCCGGACAGTATTTCAAGTTACAGTTAACCCAACAGCCAGGCAATACTTAACCACCTATCAACCTTTCCATGATGGAATGATTAAAGTGAATCAGAGAGGGAGCAATAAGCTTCACTAACTTGTTTAGTGAAGCTTGACGGTACCGTCAAGCCGCTTGATTTCTTTTAGCGAGGTTACCGATGCCCTTCTGCACTCATTGCGGCAAGCCGCTCCATGGTTCTGAATCATATTGCAGCTATTGCGGAAGCCCCATACCAATCGAGCCCGTCCAACCCAAACAACCGAAATCGCCCAAATCTAAAAAGAATAAGACTAAGGACGACAACAAGCTGTTCATTAAAGGCAATGCCGATCTGTCTCCTTTTGACGCGTTTAATAAAACTCGCTCTTACAAAGTAATTAATGCAACCAAAGACCTTGTATATCACGTCAAAGGAAAACGAAGCGAAGATAAGTCCGTCTACTCTTTTTTAGCTGAAGGTGGATATCCCCAAGCATCACTTACATTTATGCATATGGCTATAGATGGAGATATGTTTAATCCTGACGACTCGGGCAGCTATGACAGCTCGGTCCAGATGCACATCTCTCATGAGGACGTTCGTGATAGGGAGCGAAAAGAAATGCCTGAGCGCCCCAATTCCCTGCTTGAACGCCTCGTAACGCACAAGCCAAGGCTCACTCAAGATGAAAGCTATCGATTTGAGGAGAGCTTCAACCCGCTCGGCTTCGTTTCGGGTGAACAGCAACACGTGGCCGGTCCATACATCGCTAAGAGCAGCAAACCTTTCGGGTGCAAAAAACCAACGAAAACCGAGATTTACCGGGATGGAAGCCTTGTTGCAGCTGTCAAGCCAAAAGACGACAAAACCATCGTCGTGCTGTTCGACAAGCAGTCCCATCGAGAGATTGCCCTTTTGTTTGCTTTCGCATTATATCTACCCTATTAGAATAAGGCCTAAAAAATGAAGTATTGCTATTACTGCGGAGCTGAAATGCGCGAAGGACTCTCCTTCTGCACAAAATGCGGCAAAGCGGTGCCCTCTCCAGCCCAGCCGAACTCGAATTCTACTAAAGCCCCAGGGGCCGTTAAGACGGAGACCGTGTATCTCGACTCCAATCAGCAGGCACAAACCAGCAAAGACGCAGACGATAAATTACGGACAGATGAATCAAATAAGGACCACAATGTCGAGATAAACCAGTCTCCCGATTCCAGCGAATTGTCCACGGCGGTGAATTCGACCTTTCGCGAACTCGCAAACCTGGCCACATTGGGATTCAAAAAATGGAAAACCCTTAACACCAAGGGAAAAATCGCAGCCGCTATCGCCGCCTTGTTCATCTGGTCCATGCTTCGCAGACTGTTCTTTCTGTTTTAAATCAATCCCCTACTGATACGGAATCTGACAATGCGTTATTGCATAACCTGCGGAAATATACTGCTCGATGGCGATATCTACTGCGGTCACTGCGGTGCGGCAGTACCGGAATGGATGCGCAAAATCCCAGGCGAGGAAGAGAGCCTACCCAATGAGGCCCAAAAATCCGTTCCGCACAGTGCCAAACAATCCTCTGAGCCAAATCAGCCGCAGCACAAGTCTGACAATAATAAGCAGGAGGCAGAGGAGAAACATAAAGGGCCCCTCAAATGCCCAGCATGCGGTGAGCTCCTCTCGCCCCATGAGAACACGTGCCCGTCATGCGGCTACAAACTCAAAGAAGCTTCCGAAGGAGCCATCGGACGGCTCTATCAAACCATCAACTCGATTGAAGAGAAGCGTCCAAAGAAGGAAAAAGCCACATCGACAGACATTAGTCCCACCGACAAGAAAATTGCAAGTGCAATCAAATCGTTTCCCATCCCCTCTGAAAAAGAGGATCTTATTGAATTCCTTTCTGTTGCCAATTCGAACATCGACCCATACACAGATGTTCACGACGCCTCGAAAATCAGCGAATCAGAGCGGCTTATTTCCAAAGCGTGGAAGTCGCAGTTTGACCAAGCATATGCGAAAGCCGAACGACTATTCGGAAATACCAGGGACTTTGAGCAATTCAAAGTGATGAGGGGTAGTAAGGAAAAGGAACTTCAAGATCGCGAAAAAACCGCTGCAATCTCAACGGCGATTCCATTCATTGTTTCAATTGCGCTCTCCCTAGGCTCATTGGGTGTCCTATTTGCCCTGCGCGCCTGTGGAGCAGATTAATTCACCAACAAATCCGTTGCATTTGCAGCCACTAGCATCGAAAACCCGGAGGTCAACATGTCGTCAAAACCAATAAACACAGGAATGATGGACCAAATCAGATGCGATCAAAAGGATTATCTGATTTGGAAATGGCGACCTGACAATAACGCTCGTCGCGAGAATGCGATTCGATGGGGATCGTCGCTCCGCGTAAGAGAGGGATCCGTTGCCGTTTTTGTCTATCGACCAAGGGGTGGCGAACTCATTCAGGAATATATCGAAGGCCCATTTGACAAGACCCTTGAAACGTCGAACCTGCCGATAATCGCCAACCTCGTCGCGCTAGCATACGGCGGTGGGACACCTTTCCAAGCCGAAGTCTATTTCATCAACCTTGCAAAAGTGCTGCAATCTAAATTTGCAGTCAGGTACTTCGACGTCTTCGATTCTCGTTACCCAGAGTTCGGGATTCCGGTCGCCGTAAGAGGAACCATCACGTATTGCATAGCCGATTACCGACGTTTCATCAAATTGCATCGCCTCGATGAATTCGATGCCGCGGACCTCCAGAAGCAAATCAAAGACCACGTTGCACGCAAGGTTAAAAGCATCGTGGCGGACGTGGCCACAACACAACAGCTCCCCATTCAACAGCTTGAAAACAAGACGGATAACATCTCCCGATTAGCGATTGAGACGCTCTCGGAAAAGCTCAATGCACTATTCGGGGTCGAACTGTCCAGCGTTGATGTCTCTGCGATTGATATCGATAAGGACAGCGAGGCATTCAATCAACTGATGGCCGTTACCCGCGATATCACAGCCGCAACCGCTAGGGCGAAGGCCGAGGCTGATATTAAAACCATTCATGATGCCCAGCAAATAAAGATGCAGAACCTGGCAGAACAGCTCCGCATTGAACGAGAGGAATCTCAGTACAGCATTCACAAGCAGACTCAATCCTCCAATATGGCCGCCTATCAAATTGAAGCACAAACAGCTGTCGGCGTTGCGGGCGCAGAGGCTCTTGGTCAAAGCGGCCAAACTGGAGGCGCAACCCCAGATTCAGGATTGAACATGGCTGGAATCACAGCTGGGATAGCAATCGGAGGTGCCCTAGGACAGAATATAGCCGGTAACATGAATAGTCTGTTGGAAGTCGGCGTTCAAACTCCGCCGCCCCTCCCCCGTGATGGCTACTATGTTGCCAGTGGCAACGAAGCAAATGGTCCTTTTCCCATTCAAACGCTGCGTCAAATGAGCGCTGCGGGGTCATTGGACACTTCGACGTTGGTGTGGAAGCAGGGCATGGCCGACTGGCAATCCGCGGGAATCATTCAGGAGCTGGCGGATTTGTTCGCCAGGTCAACAACTCCGCCACCCATCCCGCGCCAAGAGAAATAGCAGAAATAGAGAAAAGGACAGCGGGCCGAAGGGACAGTTCCTTCGGCCCGCTCTTATGTTATCGATTCTCGATGCTGCCGATGTTTTTGAGCTCGATGGAGATGAGGCCGTTGGGTTCGTTGACAAACTCGATGTACTCGGAGTTCGAACCCATCTCGGCCGGGAAGCTGATCTCGATTCCCGTATCGGTACGAATCTTATGATTGCGCACCGCCGCGCGCTCGACCTGTTTGCGCTCCACGGGAACGCGCTCGGGAACCTTCTCCTCGGTCAGTGCCGCGCGCACACTTTCCTTGATGACCGGCTCGTCCTCAAAGACCTCATCGACGATATCCCAGGGCGGAAGCTCCTCGTCATCCTCGACCTTCTCGGCCACAGCGGCCTTAACCTTGGCGAGTGCCACGGCCGTGTTGGCGCCGTGCTCCTCGGCGACTTCCTCAACCACACGCGTCACGGTGTCGATGACCTCCTTGCCCGATACGCCCGTGTCGCACTGCAGCAGGCCATCGGGGATAAGCATACGGTCCTCGCCGGCAATCTTGCGCTTCTTGTCCACGTAGCCGATCTCCATGGTGCTCGCGCGCACGATGGCATAGCTCGGCACCTTTTGCGAGGGGTTCGGCAGAATGGCGTAGTGGCGCGCGATGTCGTTGCGCACCTCCCCCTCCTCGCGGCCCACTTCGTGCATAAAAGCCTGCTTGGAGCCCAGCAGCATCACGGCAAACCAGCGGGCATCCTCATCGTCGTCAAAATCGGCCACGAGCACGTCAGTGGACTCGGCTTTCTCGGCTTTGGTAAGCTCGGAGGAGATAAACTCCGCAATCTGCTGCGACAGGTCCACGAACTCGCGCTCGCCAAAGAAATAGCCCTTGAGCTCGCCGCCAAACGCAGAGTTCTCGGCAAACGTGGCGCGTTTATTATCGGCAGAGGTGCGTGCGCGGCGCAGATGCGTGGTCACGAAGCTGCGCACGGTACGGCTCTCGATATCGAGCTCGCGCTGGCTCATGACGTTGACGGCAGAGTCAAAGTCCAGGATATGCAGAATCGCGTGATTGATTTTCATATACGGCATTCCGTTCTAGATCGAATTGAGCACAAATCAGTATAGCGGTCGGCAGATTGGTGCATCGGGGTCAGGTTGCTTTGCACCAATGGTTAGCGCAGGAGCTCGGACTGCCATGCCTCGAGCTGCTCGGCAAAGCTCTTGCCGGCAACGGGCATGTCGACCTGGGGTCGTTTGGGCAACAGCGCGCATTTAAGGATTGCCACGATGGTCTGCGAGACAAAGCGTCGCGTATCCTTGTCAAAGCCTTGCGCAGCCTGGAGCATCACAGGCAGGCTCTCGCGCAGATTCCCAGCGATATCCGCAAACCGCTCAGCACCCGTAGCCTCAAACACGGAGAACAACGCATCTACAAAACGCTCGCGCTCGCTAGGTGACACCGCAAGCAGCATCTCGCGAATGGAGCCATCAACGTATCGAGCGCCGGCAGACAGGCGCTCACAGTACACGAAGTCGCGACCATCAACCACCCAGCTAAAGGGATTGTGCTGCAGCAGGCTGAACTCGGTGCTCTCAACGATGGCATAGTCCTCCTGCGTCTCGAACATCATGCCAAAGATCGACGACCGAGGCAGCGTCTTATCGATTCGACCGGAAAGATCGGCAAAGGCGCTGCCGCTCAGAAACTCCTCGACGAAGCCCGGACCATCATGGGAATACGCCCGTTCGATTCGCCCACGGGCGACATCGGAGCACATCGCTGCACCGTACACCGCAAGGTTTCCGCCCTTGGAATGACCTCCGCACAAAAGCGGCCCGCCAATCGCATCCGCTGCCTCGTCCACATAACGCGCCGCGGATTCCTGGGAGGGCACGGGACACCGGAACGCCATGTTAAAGTCCTCTTTCCAGCCCACAATCGTGCTGTCGGTCCCCCGGAAGGAAAGATAACTAAACCCCGCCGGAAACCGGAACGCCATGGCTGCAAACTGCTCTGTCGCCACCACATCGCTCACGGCACGATAGCCGCATACGTGCACGCCACGGTAGCGAGGGCTTGCTGCCACGGCCTCCAACAAGGCCCTGCTCCCCTCTGGGTCCCACAGGTCGCCAATCATGTCCCGGTAGCACTCGGCACGAAGCAGCTCGCGTACGTCTAGGCCCTGCCAGTTCGTCAGCTCCGCCATATCACCCGGCAAACGCAAATAGGACAACCACGCAAAGACCAGGCTATCCACCGCGCAGAACGGCCGTTCCTCAAACGGGTCAAACGCCGTCTGGGCATAGGTCAAAAAATTAGGCGAATCCGACATGGCGCTCCCATCAACTATGGCGCATTGGGATAAGGTTACTTTGCACCAAAAAGGCGCCCGGACCGTGTGGACCGGACGCCTTTCATTGTAGCCTGTTGCCCAAAAGAGCTTGATTTAGCAGGAGAAGTCGACGCTGTCGATGATGTCCTTGAGGGCCTTGGCGGAGGCGGTAAGCTCATGCTGCTCGTCATCGTTCAGCGGCACGGGGACGCGGCAGACAACGCCGTCGCGGCCAACGACGGTCGGCATGGAGATGGCAAGATCGGACAGGCCGTACTCGCCCACCATGAGCGAGGAAACGGGCAGAACGGTCTGCTCGTCACGCATGACGGCAGTGCAGATGCGCTTGACGGCCATGGCGACGCCATAGTAGGTAGCGTGCTTCTTCTCGATGATGGTGTAGGCGGAGTTCTTGACGTCCTCGGCGATGCGCTTCTCGGCAGCCTCATGCTCCAGATGACCGTGAAGCTCGCAGAAGGTGTTCAGCGGAACGCCGGCAACCTGGGCGCTGGACCAAGCAACGAACTCGGAGTCGCCGTGCTCGCCCATGACATAGGCCTGGACATCGCGCGGGTCGACCTCAACGTGGGCACCAAGCATCTGCTGCAGACGGCCGGTGTCGAGCACGGTGCCGGAACCGATGACATGGCCCTCAGGAAGGCCGGACATCTTGATGGCGGCGTAGGTCAAAACGTCGACCGGGTTGGAGACGATGAGCAGAATGCCGTCGAAGCCGGACTTCTTAATCTCGGGGATAATGGACTTAAAAATGTTGACGTTCTTGTTGACAAGGTCCAGGCGGGTCTCACCGGGCTTCTGGGCAGCTCCAGCGGTGACGACGATCATGGCGGCGTCGGCGACATCGGAATAATCGCCGGCGTAGATCTTCATCGGCTCGGCAAACGTCATGCCGTGCGCGATATCCAGAGCCTCACCCTCGGCGCGGTTCTTGTCCACGTCGATGAGGACCATCTCGGAGAACAGACCACTCTGCATCAACGCAAACGCCGAAGACGAGCCGACGAAACCGCAGCCGACAATAGCGACCTTCTTCTCGTTAACCATTAGAAACTCCCATCTCTCTCCACAAACAAGCCGCCCGGGAACGACCCGAGCGGCTTGCCGTAATCCCAATACATCCAATCGGGACTTTGATTATGCTCCTATTCGCAGCCAAATATCGACCGTTTACCGAAATTATTTGCAGGATTCGTAAAATAACTGCACGAAATCGGTTTCGAGCTATTGACGCGCCTAAATGGATTTCTAATACAGGCCCGCCTCGCGAATGGCCTCGACAGCCAAAGCAATCTGGTCGGGCGGCAGGACCAGCGCCATGCGCACGTGCCCCTCGCCCGAAGGACCAAAGCTCGCACCCGGCGTCACCACAACGCCGGCCTTCTCCATGAGCTCCTCGCAAAACGCCATGGAATCGGTACGGCCGCCGGGAAGCTTGGCCCACACAAACATAGAGCCATGCGCGTTGGGACGCTCCCAGCCCAGTCCCTCAAGACCGTCGCACAGGGCATCGCGACGCTCCTGGTACTTCAGACGCTGCGCCTCGACCTCATCGCGCGGGCCGTTCAGGCAGGCGATAGCAGCCTTCTGGATCGGGAAGAACATACCAAAGTCGATCTGGCCGCGCAGCTTGGCAAAGGCAGAGACCGCGTCCTCTCGGCCAACCAAAAAGCCGATACGCGCACCGGTGACGTTAAACGACTTGGAGAGCGAGAAGAACTCCACGCCCACCTCGAGCGCGCCGGGATACTGCAAGAAGCTGCCGCCCGGCTCGCCGTCGAACACGATGTCGGAATATGCGTTGTCGTGAACGATCAGCAGGTCGTGCTCACGGGCGAAAGCGATAATCTCCTCGTAGACCTCGGGCGTGCCCACCGAGCCGACCGGGTTCGCGGGCAGCGACACGATCATATACTTGGCACGATCGGCAACCTCGGGATCGATACCCGCCACATAGGGCAGGTAATTATGCTCGGCGACCAACGGATAGTACTCGAGCTTGGCATCGGCGATCTTGGCACCCGCCTCAAAGACCGGATAGCACGGATCGGGAACCAGAATGGTGTCACCCGGATCGAGCAGGGCCAGGCCCAAATGGCCCACGCCCTCCTGCGTGCCGTTGCACGACTGCACCATGGACGGCGTAATGCCCGAAACGCCAAAGCGACGCTCATAGTAATCGCACACGGCTTGCTTGAGCTCGGGCAGGTCGCGCAGGGCATACTTCCACATCTCGGGATCTTGGGCTGCTTGCGTGAGTGCCTCGACCACGTGGCCGTACGGCTTAAAGTCGGGCGTTCCCACGCTCATGTTGTAAATGGTCTTACCCTGAGCCTTCAGCGCGAGGAGCATGTTGTTGAGCGAGGCGAAGACCTCCGCGCCAAAGCGGTCGAGACGCTGCGATGCCTGCATGGTGCCACCTTTCGATATAAAAAACGCGGCGCTCCGACAAGAGCGCCGCGCGATACGGGCCATCAGATTGCAAAAGTGTAACGCTTACAAACCCCGCATTGGTTCAATTTAGCCAACCTTAGTCAATTGCATTGAGCGCGTCGATCTGCGCAAGCCACAAACGCGAGCTGGCGTCACTCGGCATACGCCAATCGCCGCGCGGGCTGAGCGTCACCGAGCCCACCTTGGGACCATCGGGCAAGCAGCTGCGCTTAAACTGCTGGGCAAAGAAGCGACGATAGAACGTACGCAACCACGCGCGGACGGTCTTGGCGTCGTAGACGCCCTCGAAGCTCTTGAGCGCCATGCGGTAGATCTTGCCCGGCTCAAAGCCAAAACGCAGCAGGTAGTAGAGGAAGTAGTCGTGCAGCTCATACGGGCCCACCAAATCCTCGGTCTTCTGCGCAATCTCGCCATCGCCCGTTGGTGGCAGAAGCTCGGGGGACACCGGCGTATCGAGGATATCGAGCAGCACCTCGGCAATACGCCCGCCAAAGACATCAGCCGCATAACGCACCAGATGACGCACAAGCGTCTTGGGCACGCTCGCGTTGACGGCGTACATGCTCATGTGGTCGCCGTTATAGGTAGCCCAGCCGAGCGCCAGCTCTGACAGATCGCCCGTGCCGATGACAAAACCGCCAGCCTGGTTGGCCAAATCCATCAGAATCTGCGTACGCTCGCGCGCCTGGCTGTTCTCGTAGGTCACGTCCTGGACGGCCGGATCGTGCTCAATGTCCCTGAAGTGCTGCTCCACGGCTGCATGGATTGAAACCTCGCGGAAGCTCACGCCTAGGTCGCGGGCGAGCGACTCGGCATTCGACTTGGTGCGATGCGTCGTGCCAAAACCTGGCATGGAGACCGCCGTGATACCCGTGCGCGGCAGCCCCAGCACATCGAAGGCACGCACGGTCACAAGCAGCGCCAGCGTGGAGTCCAAGCCGCCCGAAAGGCCGATGACCGCAGCCTTGGTGCCCGTGTGGGCAAGGCGGGTCTTGAGGCCAGCAGTCTGCAGATTGAGAATAGTCTCACAGCGCTCGGCCAGATCACCGTGGTCGGCCGGCACAAAGGGCGCGCGGGGGAAGACGCGGTCGATGTCGCAGGCGTTGCGCAGGACAGGTTCGTCTGTCAGCACGCCCTCAAACGAAAACTCAACGGTCGTGGCCTCCGGCGCATCGTCGGCGCGCGTCCACGTCGTCGAGCGGCGGCGCTCGGCAACCAGACGGTCAAGGTCAACGTCGGCGATGGCCATATCGCAGGTAAGCAGTTTGGTCGCGGCAAGCTTGGAGCCGTTTTCGTAGATAAGGTTCTCGCCCGCAAAGACCATATCGGTCGTGGACTCGCCCTCGCTCGCGTCTGCATAGGCATAGGCGCAGTACAGGCGCGCGCTTTGGTTAGAGATAAGGCCGCGGCGGTAATCCGCCTTGCCGATGATCTCGTCCGAGGCCGACGGGTTGAGGATCACCGTCGCACTGGCAAGCGCCATCTCGGTCGACGGGGGTGCCGGCACCCACAGGTCCTCACAGACCTCAACACCCAGCACCAGGTCCTCGGCGCCCTCATCACAGCAGCGGTAGATAAGCCCCGAGCCAAGCGGGACCGGACCCTGACCGGCAAAATCAACCCACACGGGATCCGCAGGCGCCGGAGCAAACCAACGGCGCTCATAGAACTCGCCATAGTTAGGCAGATACTTCTTGGCCGTAAGGCCCAAAAGCTCGCCCGCGCAGCACACGGCGGCGCAGTTGTAGATGTTTTCTGCCACCGCAACGGGCAAGCCAACGGTAAAGACGATCGGCAACTCACGGGTTCCATCGAGGATAAACTCAAGTGCCGCCTCGCAGGCATGCAGTAGTGTGCGGTTATGGAACAGGTCAGCCGCGGTATAGCCGCACAGATTAAGCTCGGGCAGCACCAGCGCGCGAACGCCACGCTCGGCAGCCTCACGAACAGCCGCCAACGCAACCTCGGCATTGCCCTCGACATCGGCAACGCGAATCTTGGGCGAGGCCGCCGCCACACGCAAAAAGCCGTCGTTCTTATTAGCCGAAACGCAGCATTGCCTTGTTGATCTGGACACTGGAGGCCCCTTCTACCCTGAGATTCAGTCTAACGGACGTTCACATATCTCTAACTAGCCAAAGCAACCTCTCAGTTTACTGAGACGCCAACCTGTGCTAAGAGCATGTATTCCAAAAATATCTTTAATTAAAAAAGGAGAAATCGATAATCGACTTCTCCTTTAAGCGAGGCAAGTTAATTCCGAAACTAATGGCAGAATTTATCCATGTAGTCCTCAAAGTCGAACACTTCTACCACGACGCCCTCTTCCTGAGACTCTTTCAGTTGCTCCAAGAGATCTTTGTTAATAACGTCCATGCAGAAACCTCCTCTATCTAATCAATTGTAGTATATCTGCTTTCATGCAATTATCAACCAACTTGTTTAATTGCTCCTCGTTTGTCGATAGTCCCTCTTTTTTCAAAATGTCGCGCACCTCGTTCTTAGTAATCGGCTTTTCAAACAACGAAAGCAAAGCGAACGAAAAATCATTAACCGCACACATTCTATGGGTGGCACAACTCAGCAGTACTCTTAACCCCTCTTTTGAGCGTCCGACTTCTTTAACAAACGAACTTTTAACCAATTGAAAACCGTTATCGTGCATTACATAATCGGCATCGATATTTGTATTCAGCAATCCATAATGCAACAGTTCTTCTATCGCCCTTGTCAGCTCGAGGTCGCCCTGATCAAGAATAAGAGAAATGCTACAATCGGCCTCCAATAAACGGGCCAACTTAAGGTATACCAACTGGGAAACAGCATAGACATGATGGTATTCAGAATTATAGAAGTAGGCAAATGGCTCAACGAGCACGACAGAGGTCTTGGAATCCAGCCAGATTCGATCAGCTGGATTTAGACTAGTTAGCCGTCGCTTTACTTTGGTCAAATGTCCCTTATACCTGACAGCGTGAATAGAATCTAGGATCCAGGTCACCTCTGAAATATGAAGCCGCTGGGGCAAGTCAATTGTGTCGCTACCGTTTATGACCTCTTGCATATAAAAATCAATATGATGCTCATCAGATAAGGATTTTGCTTCATTTAAAGTTAAACCAGTGCCTGAAACATAATCCACTTCGAGGCGCAAATCCTCATATTGGGACTTCGGCATTACAGAGACACCATACTTATCGGGATGATTCCAAACATCCGACCCCATAACGAGACCAAAATTCGTAAATCCTCTCGTGGAATATGGAACACCACATACCTGTTTTGAATAATTCAAAACATTCTCTGTATAAGCTAAGGTGTTCAGAGCCTCTTCTTTAGTTTCGGTCGGAAAGCCAATCATAAAAAATAGATGAACAGGAATACCCGCATTGAGACAATCATGGACATTGCGATCAATCCAATCAACTCTCGTGTTCTTCTTCATTAGATCAAGAACTCTTTGGTTGTATGACTCGAGGCCAAACTGAATCTGCCTACATCCACTTTGGTATATCTTGTTAAAAACTTCTGTACTTAGGGTTGGAGAGAACCTCGTTTCTCCATGCCAGAAAAACGTTTTTCCCGATGCGTTTATTTCATCCGCGAGTTGCTCCATTCTTTTGCCTTCGAATGTTTCATCCACAAAAGAGAAAACTCTCGTGCCGTATTTTTCATTTAACCGACACATTATTTCAAATACTCTCGATATAGGCATCTTTCGGTAACAACCACCGGTAGCACCGGGAATGGTGCAGAAGGCGCAATGATTAAAACACTGCCTAGAGGAATAAACCGGCAATATTAACTCAGGCATGAAGTATTTAGAAAGGGCGAAGCCATCGAAATCGGGAACTGTATCGTTGATAAATGTTTGCTCAATCCGATGGTTTTTATATATCTTTCCACCTTTAGCATGGCAAAGGTTTGGAACACAGTCGAGATTGTCATCACCAGAGTCAAGAGCCTCAAGAAGACGTGCAAGCGGCTCTTCGCCGTCATACATCATTATCGAATCAATGTATTCAAAAAAGGGATGCCATTCTTTCATGCAGTCATCTGCTAAACGAGTAATGTAATTGCCGCCCAATGAGACGTGTTTAACAGATGGACATTCTTCCTTAATCAGTTTCGCTAACGTAACTGCAGAAATCAATTGGAAACAGCCG
The DNA here is from genome assembly GCF_003475115.1 of Collinsella sp. AF37-9. Taxonomy (NCBI): domain Bacteria; kingdom Bacillati; phylum Actinomycetota; class Coriobacteriia; order Coriobacteriales; family Coriobacteriaceae; genus Collinsella; species Collinsella sp. AF37-9. The sequence continues at coordinate 57,771 of NZ_QROQ01000014.1, forward strand.
CTCACCGAAATCCCAATAAACTCGAATTTTTCCCTCTGAATACGCTTAAGAAAGGCAGTTTCATAGAAGGAAATAAACGGATTATGCAAGGTATCCGCAAGCGATTTCATTATTTCTGGTGTCGAATAATAATCATAGGGCAGATCTATGGTAGTGTCGAGAAAGTTGGTGTAGCGTCCGATCCGAAGCGAGTCGG
>NZ_QROQ01000015.1:0-3310 GCF_003475115.1 Collinsella sp. AF37-9
GTTCCGCTATGCGGTTGTCAATTTGCGAAAGAAATTATGCGTCACCGTTCTGAGGTCGCCCGTCTCGCGCAGCAGCTTCTCCCGCCACGTCGCCTCGATTCGCTCGGCGGCCTCATCGAGGACGGACTTCACGCCGTAGATCTCCCTGATTTTCTTCTCGTCTGCCATGGTGCGGCACTCCAATCAACAACGGGCATGGCTCCGCCATGCCATATGGCTGGTAACAATGCACGGCCGCTGTTGATTTGTGTTCGCCCTGCAATCGGTGAGTTCTAAAAGGCGTCTCAAGTCATGCATTCACGCAGGTTTTCGGTTGGAGAAATACCGCACGTTTTCATGGTATCACGCGCCTTAAAGACCATGAATGGACGGCCATATCGATTCGTTGAAAATGGCACCTACGACGTGTTGGTGGCGGGAGAGTGATGGCGTTAAAGATGTCGAGAATGATTATGGGATTGTTTTAGATGCGGGCATGAAAAAGGGTCGAATCGAAGTGTCTGGCCGGACGCCAATTGTCCGGGAACTGTTTCGGTTCGACCCTGTTTCATTTTACATCCGCGGCATGCTCTTATAGACGCTCGGCGATTACCGACCTTCACGACCTCGATAGTCGGGCTATGGACTTAAGATTTCTTGGGCTCCCAGCCGTTTTCGATTGCGGCGGGGTAGACTGCGGCGTAATTAAGCATCCAGCTGCCATCGCCCGCTTTTTGAATAAACCCCTTATCTTTCAAAGAGGTATAGGCCCGGGAGATCGTGTTCTTACTCAGGTGGTAGCGCTCCTCAATCCATTTGCTTTTTGCGTAAAAGCCCATGGCTCGTTTGTTTTTGGAAGGATTTCCAAGCTTCCATACTAGGCCGAGGATGAGGCGCTCGGCAGCGACAGTGGTGGCACAACACGCCCAGTCGGGCACCGAAATAAAATTCGCGTTATCCATTTTCCTTCTAATCTCTCGTTGCTCAGTAACATCATTGGAATATTTGTCGGCAATTGACGGTAGCTCGCTCATGTTTACCGCCTAGTCAAGGTGGGCGGTACGACCTTCGAGCTGCTTGAAAAGTTCGTAAAACGAGCTTTCAAACATGTAATTCGAGCGATGGATTTGGATGAGCTTGCCGGACTCGCGCATAAACTTGCGCGCGGTATTTTCGCTCCAGCCAGTGAGTTCGCGGATATCGTTAACGCGGAGCAACCGATCGCACTGAGCGGCACCAGTGGGGAAAGTCGGTGTGGACGCCTGAGTGCTAATCTGTGGAGTAGCCATGATGAGCTATCCTTTCAATGAGGGCCCTCCCTGTGCTTGTAAGACTTACCAGGTTCATAAGCACTTGGGGGGTCGGTTTTTATGACTACATGCGTAGCCATCTGACAGCTTTAGAATCTATTAAAACTCATTAGATGTCAATCAAATAAAGCGTTTACCTGCGGAAATAGTAGTATAGTACCGTAATATTATTGATGAAACGATGAATGAACAACATGCTATTTCTCGCTTTTCTGTATATAGGCGTTGATGAAGTCTTCGTAGCCTTTAACTGCTTTTATTTCTGATTGTTGAACGAGGCTTGTATACGTTTTGAGCGTGATATTGGGGTCCGCGTGGCCAAGAATACCTTGCACGCTTCTAACGTCCGATCCGTTCGCCAGCATAAAAGTGCTTACACAATGCCTGAGCTGATGCGGGCAGATGCCCTTATATAGTTTTCCGCCAGTCGAATTGTTCGGCTCATAGATTCCAAGATTGCAGCTAACTGCGAAATCGCGAAACCAATGGTTGAAGATGTAGTTTTTCATGTGACAGACAGTAGGGACCCCCTGCTTGACAGCAATATCGCTAATGATGGGAGTGCTGCCAGTCTGGGACAGCCCCAGAGAGGCCAGGAGCTCTTTTTGTATGGCTGACCATGATTGAAGACGTTCGGCCAAGGTCTCTCCAACGGGGATTTTGCGTTGGCTTTCTTGTGACTTGGGTGCCCTCAGTTCATGGTCGTTGGTGTACTGCCTGTCAATTTTCAAGGTTTTATTGGCAGGGTCCCAATCGCGCCATTCGAGGCCCAGCATCTCGCCTTTCCGCATACCCGTATACACTAGTACTAGCGTACCAACAGCTTCGGCGGTGAGCTCAATGTGTTGAAGATGTGTGCATAGGGTAGCTACTCGGTCGATTGTCAGTGATTCTCTTTTGTTGCGTGGTCTGCGAACATGAACGGTAGCGCAGGGGTTTCGGTCAATTATTCTCTTTGCGACTGCATTCGACAGAATCTGACGCAGTTTCGAATTGATTCGTACAAGCTCTGATGGTTTGTATTTTCCCGTACGACGAGCTTCGGCATATGCTTCTTCGATTAGATCGGGAGTTAGCCCCTCAATTGTCTGAAACGCACCGAATAGGTCTTCGATATGCCTGCAATCGTACGCTTCTCTTTCATAGCTCGTTGGCGCAAGTTCGGTGTCCCTATTTTCATGAAAGGCCCAGCAGTAGGACGCAAGCAAAGTGGGCTTTTTAGTTTTAGTAATCGTGCCAGAGGAGTTGATTTCAGCCAGCTTGGCCTGCATTGCAGCCCTAGCTTCTGTTTTAGTCTTGCAACGAACCGTATAAGTTGGGGATCGTTTGTAGCGCCCCGTCTTAGGGTCCTTGATCCCAAGTGAGAAATAATAGCGGTAGGTGTTAGGTGACCTCTTGTCTTTCCAACACGTGCCTCTTCCGCTAATGAGTGGCTGTTCTGCCATCTTTGCACTCCGTTTCTTTGAATAGTTTTCAACAATTCACTGAGTGCAGTTTAGCTAAAGCTGTTAGTAATATGTTTGTAAAAGCGTAGGCGCAGCTACCGGAGGCAAAAGACACAAACTGCTATGTTTATCTGCGGTTATATGATGTTCAATGATGCTTGATGAATGGTAGGGGGTAGCATTAAATCATATCTCCTAAAGCGGGTGTCGACGGTTCGAATCCGCCCGGGGGCACCAGAGGAATATCGAGCCCGGTACCGCTACGGTGCCGGGCTCTTCTGGTCTAAGGGCAGGATTCGGACCGTCGACACCCGCGTCACTCATTTCCCCGCGGGGGGAGTTTTCGAATCCGCCCGGGGGCACCAGAGATTTGTCGAGCCCGGTACCGCTACGGTGCCGGGCTCTTCTGGTCTAAGGGCAGGGTTCGAGCCGTCGACACCCGCGTCACCAATTTCCCCGCGGGGGGAGTTTTCGAATCCGCCCGGGGGCACCAGAGGAATATCGAGCCCGGTACCGCTACGGTGCCGGGCTCTTCTGATTCATGCCATGTCAAAAATGAAGCGCCCGCTTGCTGGG
>NZ_QROQ01000015.1:3320-55829 GCF_003475115.1 Collinsella sp. AF37-9
ATTCATGCCATGTCAAAAATGAAGCGCCCGCTTGCTGGGGGAGCAAGCGGGCGCCTGTGAGCGAATATGTTTGCGGCGAGAGCCGTAATGAGCGGTTGGGTTGCGACTAGTTGGTCGTACCGGAATCGTCGCCCGTGCTCGTGCCTGAACCCGAACCCGAGCCAGAAAGTGCAACCGTCAGCGTAATCGTGCTGTCGGTGGACTGCTTGCCGGTGGGGGAGACGCCCGTGACGGTGGCGTTTTCGTTGCCACTCACGGGGTTGCCGTTCTGATCGCAGAACGCGATGTTGTAGAAGCCGGCGTTGTTGAGCGCGGTGACGGCGGCGGAAATGCTCTTGCCGTACAGGTTGCCCGGGACGGTGGCCTTGCCGGACTTCTTGGCAATGACGACGGTAATCGTGGCACCGGGCTTCTGCTTGCCGCTGGGGTTCCAGCTGATTACGGTGCCCTCGGTAACCGAGTCGTTCTCCTGGTAGCTCACGTCGACGCCAAAGCCTGCCATATCGAGGGCGTTGCGCGCCTGGGCCTCGGTCATGTCGGTCAGGTCGGGGACGGACGTGGTATCCGGGCCGCTCGAGACCTTGTACGAGATGGTCGTGCCCTTCTCGACTTCCTTACCGGCGTCGGTGCCCTGCTCAAAGACCTGGCCCTCATCGGCCTCGTTGGCCTCCTCGGTGGCGTTGCCCTTTAGGCCAACGCTTGCCAGTGCCGCCTCTGCCTGGTCCTTGGTTAGACCGACAAGCTGGGGAACCTCAACCTTCTCGGAGGGCTTGGGGCCCTTGGAGATCACCAGGTTCACCTTGGTGCCCTTGGCCTTCTTGGTTTTGCCGTTGGGCGTCTGCTCGGCGACCTTGCCCTCGTCGATATCGTCGTTGTAGCTTTGGTCGATGGTGCCGACCTCGAGGCCGGCTTCCTTGATCTGCTCGACGGCAGTCTGCTGGTCCTTGCCCAGCACATCGGGCACGGTGACCTGCTCGCCGCCAAAGAGTCCTGTGGCAAAGGCCACCACGATACCGATGACGGCAACGGCTGCCACCACGGCGGCGATGATCTTGTTCTTGTTGGATTTGGGCTTTTCGACCTCGTAGGAGCCGGTGGAGCCCGAAACCGAGCTACGGGCGGTATTCTGGCCGCTCACGCCCGAGACGGGACGTACCATGGCGCGCGTCTGATCGGAAAGCTCGCGAGTCTTGGTGGCGCCCAGTTCACCGGGTGCACCGATGATGCGCGTGGGCTCCGAGATGTTGACGGCACGGCCCGACAGGTAGCTGTTGAGCACCTGACGCAGCTCGTCGGCGGTCTGGAAGCGGTTTGCCGGGTCCTTCTCCATGCACTTGAGGATGATACGCTCAAGGTCGGCGTCGACACCGGAGTTGATCTGGCTCGGCGGAATAGGCAGCTCGTTGACCTGCTTGAGTGCGACTGAGATGGCGTCATCACCGTCAAAGGGCACGCGGCCGGTGGCGCACTCGTACATCACGACGCCCAGCGAGTAGATATCCGAGGTGGGGCCGAGGTCCTGACCACGGGTCTGCTCGGGACTGACGTAGTGGGCGGTTCCCAGCACGTTGTTGTCTTGCGTGAGGTGGCTGTTCTTGGCGCGCGCGATGCCAAAGTCCATCACCTTGATGTTGCCGTCGGGCAGCACCATGATGTTCTGCGGCTTGATGTCGCGGTGGATGATCTCGTGCTTGTGGGCGACCGAAAGCGCGGAGCTGATCTGCGAGCCGATCTGGGCGACCTTCTTGGGGTCGAGGGCGCCGTGGCTCTTGATGCCGCTCTTAAGGTCGGTGCCGCGCAGGTACTCCATGACGATGTAATAGGTGTCGCCGTCCTTGCCCCAATCGTAGACGCCCACGATATAGGGGGAGGAGAGACCGGCTGCTGCCTGGGCCTCCTGCTTAAAGCGTGCGGCGAAGGTTGCGTCGCCAGCATACTGCGGCAGCATGATCTTGACGGCTACCGTGCGGTCGAGGACCTGGTCCTGCGCACGGAAGACGGTCGCCATGCCGCCTGTCCCCACCTTATCCTTGAGGAGGTATCTTCCCCCGAGGACCCTCTGTTCCATTCCTGCTCCTAACATAACTATTCGCTCAACGATGTGTGTAGTACCTACGATGTGGCCGCTGGGGCCGTGTGGCGCGTTGCCGCTAACTCTTCGGCCGCGGCGCGCCTCGGGTGTCCGATTCAATCATGGGCATCACGCTCCCTGTGCGGCGAGCGCCGCGGTCAGGACGATGCCGGCAATCTTGGCCGCCTTGACGTCGTGTTTGTCGTAATCCTCCAAGGCCACCGAGATGGCGACCGTGGGTGAATCGTAAGGTGCAAAGCCAACGAACATCGAGTTGACGTTGGTGCCGCCGATCTCGGCCGAGCCGGTCTTGCCGGCGACCTTGACGCCGGGGACCTGGGCATCGGTGCCGGTACCGGACTGGACGACGGCGAGCATGGCCTGCTTGACCTGGTCGGCCGTGGCGGAGCTGACGGCCTGACCCAGCGAGCGGGACTGCGTGGTCTTGACCACAGTTCCGTCCGGGGCGAGTACCTGGGCTACAAAGTACGGGTCCATGACCACGCCACTGTTAGCGATGGCGGCGGCAATCACGGCGTTTTGCATGACGGTGGTCTGCGGGCCGGGCGTGTGGTCCATGCCGACAGGCTGGCCGGCGCCGGCCCAAGCGGTCTCCCACTCGGTCATGAGCGACGGGTCTGCCATGATGGAGGCCGCGGAGGTCAGGTCCTGGCCGAGCTTTTGGCCGTAGCCAAAGGCGTTGGCAAACTGCACGAGCGTGTTTGCGCCAACTTCGTTTGCCACCTGGCCAAAGACGACGTTGGAGGACACGGCAAAGGCCTGCTGCAGGCTGATGGTGCCGTAGCTCTCGTTGGCATAGTTGGTGACCGGTGCGTTGCCGATGTCCATGGAGCCGGGCGCCTGGTAGGTGCTGGTAAGGCTGGCGGTGCCGGTCTCGAGTGCCGCGGAAAGCGTAACGACCTTAAACGTGGAGCCCGGCGTGTACAGCGCGTCCATGGCGCGATTGTACATAGAGCCGTCCTCGCCGCCGCCAGCCTGCAGTAGGGCGTCGATGTTGGTGTTGTCGTAGGTGGGCGAGCTGGCACATGCGAGCACCGCGCCGGTACGCGGGTCGATGACCACTACAGCGCCCTTAAAGCCCTTGAGTGCCTGCTCGGCCGCCGTCTGGATGCGCGAGTCGATGGTGAGCTTGGCGGTGTTGCCCGGCTGGGTCTGGCCCGCGAGCGACGCGATGGCGTTGTTCCAGCTGGAGTAGTCCTTAGAACCGGTGAGCGTGTCGTTCATGACGCTCTCGATGGCGGTGGTGCCATACTGCTGGCTCACGTAGCCAACCACGTGCGCTGCCAGGTTACCGTTGGGGTAGGAGCGTACGTAGGTGCCGTCCTCCTGCTGCAGCGACTCGGCCAGCGTCACGCCGTCGGACGTGATGATGGAACCGCGCTGGATGTACTTGGAGCGGGCGATGGTGTGGTTGTTGGTCGGCATGTCCTGATAGTCCTTGGCCTTGATGACCTGGACATAGGTGAGGTTGCCGATAAGGATGGCGAATAGCGCCGTAAAGGCGAGCACCGCACGGGTTAGACGGTTGGCGAGCGCAACGCGGCCGAGCACACCGGATTCAGGCGTGTCGAGCAGGCGACGGCGCATGCGCGAGCCGACGGAATGGCTGCCGCTGCCGTAGGAAGACGAGGTGGCAAAGCGCGTGCCCGTCGGGGCGGCGGCAGATGCGACCTGATCATCGGTGATGGCGGCCATAGTGCCGGTGCCGGTAAGCTCGGCCTCGCGTCCGGTCGCTTCGTCACCGGCGCGCAGCAGGAGCGCGACGATGATAAAGCTTGCCAGCAGCGAGGAACCGCCCTGGCTCATAAAGGGTAGGGTGACGCCGGTCAGCGGGATCAGGCGGGTAACGCCGCCCACGATTAAAAAGGCCTGGAAGCTGATGGCGGCCGTAAGGCCCGTGGCGCTAAAGGCGGCGAGGTCGGATTTAGCGCGGGCAGCCGTGGTGAGGCCACGCACGGCAAAGAGCATAAACAGGATGAGCACGGCGCCGCCGCCCAAAAGGCCCATCTCCTCGCCGATGGCCGAGAAGATAAAGTCGGACTCGACGACAGGGATGTTGTTGGCCATGCCGTTGCCGATACCAACACCGACCAGACCGCCATCGGCAAGCGAGAAGAGCGACTGGACGATCTGGTAGCCCTGGCCCTGGGCGTCCTTAAACGGATCGACCCAAACCTGGAAACGCACCTGAACGTGAGACAGGAACTTGTAGGCGCCCACGGCTCCAACGGCTAAGAGCGCAAGGCCGATAACGACATACGAGAATCGTCCCGTGGCAACGTAGAGCATCAGCAAGAAGATGGTGTAGAACAGCACGGCCGAACCCAGATCGCGTTCGAAGACGACGACGAGCAGGCACACACCCCACACGGCAAACAGCGGCAGCAGCAGTCGCAGGCGAGGGATCTTAAGACCTAAGATCTTGCGGTTGGAGATGGAGAGCAGCTCGCGGTTCTCGGCCAGGTACCCGGCCAGGAACAGCACGATAAAGACCTTGGCGAACTCGCCGGGCTGGATGGTAAAGCCCGCGATGCGAATCCACAGCTTGGAGCCCGAGATCGTGGTGCCGATAAAGATAGGCAGCATCAACAGAATGATGCCGATAATGCCAAAGGTGTACTTGTAGCGCATGACTACGTCGAGGTTCTTAACCAACGCGAGCGTTCCCACCATCAGGGCCACCGAGACAAACAGGATGATGAGCTGTGAGATGGCGAGAGCGGGGGCGAGACGCGTCACGAACGTGATGCCGATGCCCGAAAGCACAAAGACAATGGGCAGGATGGCGGGGTCGGCACCGGGCGCCAAGATGCGCACGGCAATGTGGGCCGCGGCAAAGGCGGCAAAGAGGCCGATCGGTACGGCGAGCGTCTCAAAGGAGATGGCAGCGCCCGCGGTGAGGACGTACATCGCATACAGCAGGATGACGGGGAACGCCGAGGCGATGAGCAAGAGCAGCTCGGTGTTGCGGCGACTCATAAGCGGCACTCCCTTTCTAGTTCTTTTCGGAGGCTTCGGCCTCGGCGGACTGTTCGGCGGTTTTCTCGGAATCTGATTCGGAGGTCGATCCCTGGCCGGTGTTGTCGCGAATCGTTTGCGCGTCGATCACCTGGCGGGTCTGCTCCTCGTCGATCTGGTGGCGGTACTTGGATATCGTGTCCTGCGCATCGTCGACACTTGTTTGCGGAATGCCCGCCTTGAGGCGGTTTTGCGTGTCTTCGGGCAGGTCGGACAGCTTGATACTGGTTTCGCTTTCGAGCCAGTGGAGCTTGAGTCCGAGCGGCTTGCCGGGCAGGCCGCGCCAGACGGCGACATTGCCCTGGTAGGTACCCAGGTAGTACGAGCCGGTGACACCCGTGTAGGCCCAGATGGCAGCCGCCAGCACCAAGACGAGACCTAAGACGACGCCGATGGTGACGTTGCGGCGACGCACGCGCTGCGCCTCGCGCATAACGCCATCGTCAACCAGGTCAACGACTACTACGGTCACGTTGTCGTGGCCGCCGGCGGCAAGCGCCGCGTCCACTAGGTTGTCGACGCAGATTTGCGCGGTTGAGGACTGCGTGGCGATGTTCTCGATATCGCTATCGGGAATCATGCTCGAAAGGCCGTCGGAGCACAGGATCAGGCGGTCGCCTTCCTCGATATGCAGAGTGAAGTGGTCGGCATACATGGCGGGGTCCGAGCCCAGCGCACGGGTGATGACCGAGCGGTTTGGGTGGACGCGAGCCTCGTCTGCCGTAATCTCACCGGCGTCCACGAGCTCCTCCACGTAGGAGTGGTCGCGGGTCACGCGGATGAGCGTGCCCTCGTGGAGCAGGTAGGCGCGAGAGTCACCCACGTGGGCGATGGCGAGCGTGTCGTTTTCGATATAGGCGCAAGTGGCTGTGCAGCCCATGCCGGGCTTGCCCAGGCCGTTCAGGGCCGCCTCGATTACGGCGGCGTTGGCTGCCTCGACGGCTGCGGCCAGGCGTGCTGCGTCGGCGGACTGCGGGGCCGTCTTGGCAATAGTCTCGACGGCAATGGAAGAGGCTACCTCGCCGGCGGCGTGACCGCCCATGCCGTCGCATACGCAAAAGAGCGGCGACTGCACCAGGTAGGAATCCTCATTGTGCGGGCGTACGCAGCCAACGTCAGAGCGGGCGCCCCACATGAGTTGCGTGGTGGTGCCGGCATCATAGGTCGAGTCGGTCTCGATGCGCTCCTCGGTCAGGGGCTCAAAGCTCATGGTCGACCCGGGGTCTTTGAGCTTGGCCTCAACGGCGGCAACGTCGATCTCGGCTGTGTCACCGGGAGAGACGGTGTCGGTCTCGGCGTTTGATTCGGAATCGCCGGTGTCCGGGGAGTCGGGCTCCTCGGAAACGCGGGCGGTCGGCTCGTCATCTTGCGGGCTGACGTCTATAGGCTCGGGCGCCGGCGTAGACGCGGGCGCAACCTCGGATGCCGGGGCTATGGGAAACGCCGGCGCGGCGGGCTCGGGTGCCGCAAACACCGCAGCGCTCTCGTTGATTGCCGCGGCGACGGGCTCTGCAAAGTGAGCCGGCGCCGGGGTTGCTTCGGGCGCTGTGGGCTGTTCCGCAGCATGTGCGCCGATGGGCGCCGCTACGGCATCCTCTTCGTCCTCGTTATCGGCGAGATCCGAAATATCATGCGTTACTTGCGAAAGAGGCAGGGAGAACACGGTGTCCTCGGGCTCCACGGGTGCGGAGCCCGCCGGAGCGGCGTGGGCCGGCGCAGCTGTGGCGGCGGCCGGTGCCTCGGTCATAGTTGCGGACTTGTTCTCCTCGTCGATCATCGACGGTTCACCTTCATGACCACGTCGCCAATCTGGACTTCGTCGCCCTCACGCAGCGTCGCGGGCTCCACGAGCTGGCGGCCGTTGACGAGCGTGCCGTTAAGCGAGTTGAGGTCCTCGATGATGAGCGCCGGGCCCTGCAGCGAAAAGCGCGCATGCGAGGCCGAGACGAACGGTTCGTTGATGCAGATGTCCGAAGACGGAGAGCGACCGACGATGACGGGGCCGAGCATGTCTACGTGGATGCCGCGGATACCGCGCGGGCCCTTGTCCACATCGATCGTCCAGATAGCCGAGTCGCGGCGCTGCCCGCGCACGAGTCCCACGCCGGTCTTCATGACGGCGAACAGGAAGATATAGAGCAGGGCGACCAGGACGATGCGGCCTGCAAAAAGAACGATATCGATGTTCATAAGCGACTATCCCCTAAATTCAAAGGTACTCAGGCCAAACGTCAGCAGATCGCCGTTGCGCAGCGGGCAGCGCGTAATGCGGCGGTTGTTGACGAGCGTGCCGTTGGTGGAATTGAGGTCCTCGATCGACCAATCCGAGCCCGTAAAGGTGAGCTGGGCGTGGCGGCGCGACACGTTGGGGTCGCGCAGGGCAATGTCGGAAACTGAGCGCTCGCGACCGATGGTCACCTGTGCGGAGGTGATGCTATGGCTCTCGCCGCTCACGACGTCGACGAGCTGGGCGAGCGGGCGCTGCGGGGCGCGAGTGCTCGCCATGTTGGAGGCGATACCGGCTGCGGCGCCTAGGCCCACGGCGGCACCGGTCGCGGCGGCTCCGCCCATGCCGGCAAGCGCGTCGCGCGAGACGGTCTGCGGCACCGGGATGGGTGCTGCGGCGGGGTCGGGGACGCTAGGCGCGAAGGGATCTGCTACGGCAAGCGGGTCGGGAGCGGCGGCACGAGGCGTCGGCTGCTGCTGGGGCATGGCGGCGGGGCGCTGCTGCTGCGGGGCAGCAAACTGCTGCTGGCCGGCGCGCGGGGCGCTGGCGGCACGGCTTGCCGCGGAGTTGTTTTGGCCCAGACCGTTTTGATAGGCGCGCTCTTCTTCGTACAGGCGGCCGAGCGTGGGGGCATCGACGTTCTCGGCAAAGACCGAGAACTTGCCGGCACGCAGCTGCGGATCGATCATAAAGCGCACGAGGGGCTCGCCGACAAAGACATAACGGCGCTTTTCGGCCTGCGCCTTCACGAACTCGCGGACCTCGCGCGAAAGCTCGGGGTAGAACGGGGCGAGCATGGGGTCGTCGTCGGCGGCGATCAGGATGGTATAGAGTGCCGGCGCCGTGTTGACGCCATTGATCACCAGAGTCTGATCCTCCATGTCGCGAGCGGCCTGCTTGGCAAGCTTCTTAAAGGAGAACGGGGCACGGGTGGCACCGAAGATGCCGGCCACGTGGTCCTCGAAGATGTTCAGGAAGTTCACGAAAGATCACTCTCCGTATAGGTTCTTTGGTATCCGAGCAAATATAGGCATATCCCAACGATTATAGAGGATAGGATTCCCGCAACCGCCGCCTTGGCGATGACCGCGGCTGCAAGGCTGGCAATTTCCATATGGTGTGCAAGACAGGACGCCGCTGCGCAGCCGATGCCGGTGACGGCGATGGCGGCGATTGCGGCAAGGTTTGATCCCTGATCGGCACGCTTGGCATGGGCATTGAGCAACGCGGATGATGCTGCGGCAGTTGCCGCGACCAGCACAAAGGCAGCCCAAAGGAGCGGGTCTCCCAGCGCTGCGGCAACGTTACCGAGCCCCAGCACGCCTTCGGCTGAAAGCGCGATCGTGGCCAGACGGGCAAAAAGCGCGCCCATGCCCGTTGCCGCGGCGGCGCTTGCCGGGCCGAGCCAAAATGACGCGACGCCGGCGGCGACCCCAGCTGCCAGGAAGGTATTGCCGGTCAGACAGCCAAGCGCGAGTGCACAGGTGAGCGCGGCGCTCGCGGCAGCCTCGGTGCGACCCCAGGCGATCCACCAACCGGACATGGCGGCAGCAAAGATCACCGCGACGGGCAGCATCGACAGGATGCCCTGTGCCTGCATGGTGGCGTTGGCCATGAGCACCAAAAAGCCCACAGCCGAGATGGCCGAGCCAATCTGGGGGGCCAGGCCAGCCGCCGCTCCGATCGCGATGGCCGCAATGACCAGGCCGGGAAGCGCCGCGACCCCGGCCGTTTGCATCAGCAAAAAGCTAAAGGTGCCGCACGTTAGCGCCGAGATAGCGCGCATGGTGTAGTCGCGCGCATGGCTCCAGCGCGTGCCCGCCCAGCCGAGTGCGGGGTCGACCTCGATGACGTCGTCCTCGTAGTGCGACGGCTCGATATCGTCGAGCTCCTGCTCGTCATCCGAAAGTTCGCCAACCATTTGCTCCAGGCTGCGACGGCCTTCGCGCACGCTGCCCAGACCGGCAAGGAGCTGGTCGCAAAATGCCTCGATGCTGTTGGGGCGGTCCTGCGGCATGGGGGAGAGCGCGCTCATGAGCGCGGCCTCGGCTCCCGAGGGAAAGTGTGGTATCAGCTCGCTGGGATAGGTGGCGCCGCCGATGATGCGGCCGAGCGAGTCGGCGGGCGTGGCCGCCATAAAAGGAGCGCTGCCGCACAGGCCCTCGTAGATCACACAGGCGAGGGCAAAGACATCGGCGCGCTCGTCGACCGTGCCGGTCTCGATATCGAGCTGCTCGGGCGGCATGTAGCCGATGGTGCCGCCGCGTGAGCCGCCAAAGCCGCCAGCAGACGACAGCCGCGCCATGCCAAAGTCGGTGAGCTTTACATTGCCCGAGTGGTCGATGAGCACGTTGGCGGGCTTGATGTCCAGGTGGAGCACGCCATTACTGTGGGCGAAGGTGAGCGCCTGGCCCAGGGCATCGGCAATGGCCGCGGCCTCGTCAAAGGTGAGCGAATGGCCGTCCGCGCGGTGCAAAAACTCGGCCAGCGACATGCCATCGACATATTCCATAACCAGGTAGGCATAGGCTGTGTCGTGCGTAAAGTCGATAACCTGCACGATGTTGGGATGTTGAAGCATGGCGGCAGTGTGCGCCTCGCGCAGGACATCCATGATGTCGCTAGCGGGCATGCCGGCACCGTTGATAAGGGGGATGCGTTTAATGGCGACGCGGCGGCGCAGGTGCGTGTCGCGGCAGATCTCGATGGAGCCAAAACCGCCGGTCGCAAGTGTCTCGAGCGGCTGGTACCGCTTGAGCAGCTCGCGAGAGCTGGTGCCCTCCAAAGGAACGTCCGGCGAGAACCGGGCGGTATGTTGCGAGAAAAGCGGCATGGCCAACCCTCGTGCGTTTAAAGTTCGTTTGCGAGCGGCGGGCGCGGGGCCGAGCCGTTCGCGGTGGCATAGATGCTGCTAGTGTAGCACGCTCGGGCAGATGGCGAGGATAGCGGGATGCGAGGTGGCCCGATCGATTCGGCCCGTTTCGGCTCGTTTGGAAAGCGCATCTCAGTTTTCAGCCAAATTATGGGATGCGCTTTCCAAATGGGGTGGGCTGCGGAAACTGCATCCCAGAATATTGCCCTGGAACGGGATGCGCTTTCCGAACCGGCGTCCAAAAGGAAACCGCATCCCGCTTTGATGTGGGGACTGCGAACAAAAGCCGGACCGTGATCTGGCGCGGATTGGAGTTCGCCTGAATCATTGATGCTGGCTGGTGTGAGAACAGAGATAAACGAGCGGCTCGAGCGATATAATGACACGCTATGGAGGCCGTATGCTCTTTTCCCGCCGTTCTGCTACATTTGCCTGCGCCATTGCGCTTGTCGTAATGGCGGTCACCCCTTATCACCGGTTTTCATCTTCAATCGGCCTAGCGTCAGGTGCAATGACCTGGCTCGTTATCCTGGGCGCATGCCTCGCGGCGTTTGTTCATGGTGCTGCGCTATGCAAGGGGGGAATGAGAAGGCCGAGGCATCTCGGTGCCATCGGTGTTTTCCTTGGTGTTATTGCAACGGTTCCCGAATGGGCCGACCTGGCTTTCTATGCTCGCGGAGACTCTATTCCAATCGTGTTTGCACCGATTTGGTTGTTACATGGCGTTTCGTGTGTCTCGTGCTTTGTTGGGTCGCTGCTTCTCTCATATGTTATTTGGGGCACGGCGGACTCTCCTTTGACGCAGAGGTCGACACGGACTGACGAAAGGGAAACTCGTCACCCGCAGGACGCGATTTTTACAGAAACAATAGCCGTCATGTCTTGCCTGCTGTTTTGCTGTCGAGTTTCATGGAGAGTCGTTCCCGAGCCATGGGGGATGCCCCCTGTAACGGCCGCGTCAATTGGCCTTGCGCTTTTAATTCCGTTGGTCTATCTCGCATTGACTGTGGCCCCGCCGTTTTGCCGCCCTCGTGCCTTTGGCCATGGGCGGCGCGACGTGTTTGCCTGTTCTGTGCTCGTAGCAGTTCCTATTGGTCTTATTCCGGCTGTTGAGGCGGCATACTTCGCAAGCGATGCCGTGGTCATTGCATTGCTGGCGATGGGGTCCGTTATCGCTGCTGCCTTCGTATGCATGTTGCTAAGGGGGAAACGGGACAACAATTCGGATATCGCCTGTGCGTCCGACACATTCGATGCGGGGGTGTTTTCCCCTGCCCTGTCGCCTAGAGAAGAGCAGTTTGTTCGACTGCTGCTCAAAGGGAAAACGCCGGCGGAAATTGCCAAGGAGACGGATACGAAGCCATCGACGGTGAGAACAACGCTTCACCGAGCATACGGGAAGGCGTCGGTTGCGGGCTCACGCGAGCTCGTGGCGCTGTTTGCGGGTGAGGGCGATACTGTAGGGCATGAGCTACCGCAGCGGCATGCTGACGATATAGTGGCATCAGCTCGAACGCGCCGGCTGTTTCGATACCTGCTCACATTATTCTTTATCCTCCTTGCGGCGGGGCCCTTGGTAATGGCGGATAGCGATTGGGGGTCCGGTGTTTCGCGGGCTGTCGCCTTTTCCCTCTTAAGCTACGCATTGGGTCTCGGACTGCTTCTGTCGCTATGCTACGCGGGTGGAAAAGCGAATCGTGGCGCTGCGCTGGATAGAGCGGGTGAAGCGATTTGGCTCGGAAGCCCGTACGTATGGGCGGTGCTATCTGCTGTGGAATGGTCTTTTATCTATATCGCGGCATTGATGTGCATACGCGTTCCGTTGATGGCTGTGCCGGTCCTGTTTTGCGGCGTGGCGTCTACGGCTTCGCTCGCTGTTGGGCTGCGTCCGTTTAAGGTGCATGCCCATGCTCGGGCTATCGTGCCGTTGGTGTCAATGGGCATGGTTGCCTTAATCTATGCGGTCGCTAGGGGGCGAATCCATGGACTTGCGGTGCTGACGGGGGTGCTGCTCACATATATAGTGATGCGAAGCTGTCCGCAGCGCAAAATGCTTGGGATATGGATGCTTTGCTTCGGGGCGACGGCTCCTGTTTGGGCTGTCTTGCTCAATATGGTGCAGGATCTGACGGTTTTCGAGCCGTTGTTCCTCGCGTCGTTGTTGGGGCAAAGTTCGGCTGTCAATGTCGTCGTGGCAACGGTGATTGTTTGCTGGTCTGTGCCCATGTTCGTTACGCACATCGCGCTCGCCCGCTCGGTTGAGGACGAGAAGGCCGTCTTGGAGTACCGGGCGAACGGGTCCACCGAAACGGCCCGCGTGCGCCAGCTGGCCCTGCTTACGTCGCGCTCCCTTTCTGATGTTCAGTCGCAAATTTTGCTGATGACGGCAGAGGGGGCAACGACAAAGGCCATTGCGGAGGATGTCGGTTACGCTGCATCTACGGTGCAAGCGCTGCGGTCTGCATCTTACCGCCAGTTGAAGATCAAGAATAAGGCGGAGCTAATTTTATTGTTATCGCAGGTAAATAACGTGTAAACGCCTGAGCAATCAACTCAATAGCGGGTGTTTACAGACATCTTTCTCTATTCATGCGAAGGTTGCCGTGCGTCGACGCATTGTTAACCGCTTTTGATTGGAGAAGGCCATGATTAAGCCAAGGAGCGCTATTGCTCGAATCGGAGTCGGCTTGGTGATTGCAGCTGGTCTGTCCCTAGGGGTTCCCGCTGCATCGTTTGCACAAGAGGAGTTTGACACCTCTCAGGTTTCCAGCATTACTCAAAACGCCGATACGGGAATTACGACCTGTACGAACAATGCCGATAAGGCATTTAGTTTTCAATGTGCCGGGACGAGTGCAACTGGCTACCGTCAAAAGGATGATTCCTCATCGCTCTATCTGGATATCCAGGGCCATACGGGAAATCCGCTTCGGTTATATACAGACGGTGCGTATAACACAAGCGGTAGCGGCAGCATGAATTGTACTCAGGGAACGTATCGTTCGAATCACAAGGGACAGTGGGAAATGTATAACCTCGTCCGTGAGAACGGGCGATCTGCGGCGCGACTGACTGCATGGGCGGAGTCTGGCTACGGCACTGTTATTGGCGTATGGAGCCCCGACTGCGTCGGGCATTTCCACAAGCTTCCCGCATAGTTGTTTGAAATGGCTCCCTTCCGGCTTTCTGGGTCGGAAGGGGGAGGAGGACGTATGAACCAAAAGCTCGCAAGATACGAACTGTCGAAAACGATTAGACGTCCAGCTTTTATCCTTGCTCTCTTGATTGCGGTCGCAGTTGCAATAGCTGCCGCGCTGGAGCCGTGGGCAAATTTGGAAAAAGAGCGCCACAACCTTCTTTCTTTTGGTTACGGCGTTGGCGTGCAAGCCGAAAATTATCTCGGTCAAACACGTGAAAGCAGCTTCGGTAACTGGATTGTTGTGAGCGCGAACGCGCCACTGTCTGCGTCGGTGTTTTTCTATGCACTGCCCCTGCTTGCAATGTTGGCTGGATCTTGGTCGTGTCTCTTTGAGCGTTTGAGTGGTTATGACATGCAGATATGCACGCGCGTTTCCAGAAAGGCGTACGTGAACGTAAAGATGCTGTCTGCTTTCCTCTCCGCGTTTACAGTGACTGCCATTCCTCTGCTCGTCAATTTCCTGATCGTCTCGATGCTTTTTCCTGCGTATCTTCCTCGGGTCGATGAGTCGACTTACGTAGGACTTTACCTGCATAGCTACTTCTCCGGTCTATTTTATTCGCATCCTTTGTCATATGTGCTCGCATACACGCTGTTCGATGCTGTCACGCTCGGGACTTTATCCATGGCTGTAACTGGCTTCTCAATTTTGTTTCGTAGCAGAATCAAAGCGATAATTGTCCCGTATCTGCTAATGGTTGCGTGGCATTTTGCAAATGGCTGGATCTTCGGCGTAATGGCTTGTGTGGGGTTTAACTGCAATATCCTCAACAGCATCAGGTCGGAATCGCTGAATAACTGGCCAGACATTCGAGCCGGTTTTGCGGAAATCATATTATTGACCCTTGCTTCGTTGGCTTTTTCTGGGGCGTGGAAAAGACGCGAGGTGGTCTGATGCTGTTTAGGCTGGTCGCCGCGGACCTGAGGACCGTTTTGAAGAAGAACATCATCACTTTTATTGCAATTGCGGCAGTGACCGTTGCGAACTTGGTGTACGCCTACGGATTGTCTTCTGTGTATGGGGTTAGAACGGATACCTTGGGGTTTGCGGATAATCTTGCGCTCGTGTTTGCCGGATCTGCTCCGTTTGAGCCTAGGCCCGGGGTCATGTTTGTGCCTCCGCTAGGATGGCTATTTCTCATTCTGCTTATTCTCTATACAACACTCGACTATCCGACCGAATCGTTGCACGGGTTTGGTTTGCAAGCGCTTGTTCGATGCCGGGCAAGAACCCTTTGGTGGGTCTCGCGTTTTATCTTGGTGGCGGCAGTAACGGCATTTTCACTGCTCGTGGTGGTTTGCTCTGTTGTGATTTGGAGCTTGGTGGTGAGCTCCTCGTTCAGCGCGGTCATTCATGGTGAGTCGCTTCAACTGGCTAATTTGGCGCCGTGGTTTCTCAAAGCTGCCGAGGCAGATGCGCTGCCGTTTTTCATAGGTCTCTTATTTGCTTTTGAGGCGCTTGCGTTTGCGCAGGCAGCGGTTGGGTTTGTGCTTGGGTCGTCAGTCTCGTTTGTGGTTTTAATGAGCTACCTGATCTGCTCGGCATATGCACGACATTGGGCGCTATTGGGTAACGCCTTGATGCTGTTGCGCTGGGGTGGAATTGTCAAAGAGGGAATCGCGGCGGGCTCGAGTGTCTTGTCATCAATTGGGCTTATGTCGTTATGCCTATCGTTGGGTGGACTGTGGTTTCGAAGGGCCGACCTTATAGAAAAGGGGGACAAGATATGAGTGTGATCGTAAGGGGCGTATCGAAGCGCATGGGTAAAAACGATGTCCTGCGCAACGTGTCCATCGAGGTTGACCCTGGGACTGTGGTCGGGCTTCAGGGGATAAACGGTTCGGGTAAGACCATGCTCATGCGAGCGGTTTGCGGGTTGATCAAGCCTACCGAAGGCGAAATCTCTATCGATGGCCAAAGGCTTGGGGCGGACATCTCGTTCCCGCCGAGTCTGGGGATGTTGATCGAGGCGCCTTCCTTTTTGGGATATCTGTCTGGCTACGACAATCTGAAGCTCATCGCTCAGATCAAGGGCGTTGCCACCCCCGAGGACATTCGCTCTGCCCTGCGGCTCGTGGGGCTCGATGCAGACGAAAAAAAGAAGTTCCGAGCATACTCGCTTGGGATGAAGCAGCGTCTGGGGATAGCTGCGGCAATTATGGAGAAGCCGAAGCTGCTTGTTCTCGATGAGCCAACGAATGCCCTCGACGAAGCGGGCGTTGAAATGCTCAAGCGCGTTGTGGCGATGGCGGCATCAACGGGTCGTGAGGTCCTTCTGTCCAGCCATGACGGAGAGGTGCTCGAGGAACTGGCCGATCGGGTTTACTGCATGCGCGACGGTGCCGTTGTGAAAGTTCGGGAAAGGTCGTGAGCGCGATGAAGAAGACCCTGTGGACGAGAAGATCGGCGCTCGCGCTTTTTTGCTGTGCTGCTGCCGGCCTTGCGGGCATGAGGGTGAGCGTCGTTAACGGGAACCGGACGGTCATTCCTGAGAAATATTACGCGGAGGGCGAATGGCTCTCGATGGATGGAGCGTTTCTGGGGTCGAAGGATGTGGTGACTGATGGGTATTCGTTTTGCATAGACGGGGCAGAGTTGCTCACGCCGCGCGAGTATCTCAAACGAGCACATGACGATTATTCAAAATATGGCACCGTGGATACGAAAACGAGACTGAAGGATGCCGACATCACGTGCGTTATCGCCGTAAAGATGCGTGTCAGAAATAGGGATAATATCGACGGTGGAATCAAAGCGTATGTTTGGCATCTGGTTCCGGAGTCTGCGCCAAACTATGATTTTGTAGTCAATACCGATCTGATAACGCAAGCCATGCCGGTCCTTGGCGGCTCTGCTGCGTTTGCCGTGGAGGTTGGGGCAGAAAACGAGTTGCTCGTCCCATTTATGATGCAGAACACCAACGACTATTTCGAAGGTTACGAGACCGTCCGTTTTGAGAAAGCATTTCCCGGGACTTACACGATGAAGATGACCGATCTGCCGGAGCGGAGGCTCTTAAGGTTTGAAGTGAAATAGCTCGAGAGCAAGGCAAAACGGGTCCATTGGCGGTACGCGCGCCCGATTCCAGGCGCCCCGGCCCGGAATCGGGCGCGGGACGAGGCGCCTTCGGTGTCGGCCGGCCTACCGCTTCTTCTTGCTCTTCTTCTGCTTGCGCTGCTTGCCCTTGGTCTCCTGGGGCTTGTCGCCCTGTTTTGCTTCGGCAGCGGCCTTTTCTGCCTTCATCTTCTTGCGTTTGGTCTCGATGCGGAGTTTTTTGTTGATGCGCGCCTTAAGGAAGGGACCGAACTGCTCGGCATCGCCGCGGACAAAGGTGTCCTTAGGGATCGTCACGCCCTGGTCGGCGAACATGGCCACAAAGATGCGCTCGCCGTCGAGCACGTGGTCGAGCTTTTCAAACGGGAAGAACTGCGACTTGCCGCTCGTGCCCCAAACCATCAGGCCGTCCTCGTTGGCGGCGACGCGGCGATAGCGGCCACCCATGGACTCGTCGGCCTCAACGGCGTCGATAAAGTCGCGGGCGAGGGTGTGGTGCAGGTTTTTGCTCCACCAGGCCAAAAAGGCGCCGAATACGATCAAGACGACGCCAAACTTGATCCAGTTGCCGCCGGCCACCAGCATGCCGATGCCGATGAGCGCGGCAATTGCCGCGGCGACATACAGCGAGCCGCGACGCCTGGGCGAGGCGACCAGGCGGGCGAAGTCGGTGACGAGGTCGTTTTCGTATTGGTACTCGTTGAGGTACAGGATGCCGTCGTCGGCTGCGGCCTGCTCCTCGAGCGCGACCTCGACCTGGTCGGCTGCTTCGGAGGGAACGAGGTTGCTCTCTGCGTCTGCCATGCTCTTTGGACTCCTATCGCGGCGGGCTCGCCGTACGGGTTATTATGGAATGCAGTATGCCGTGCGACCGCATGGCCGCCGCGGCAACAAGACTCAGTATACCCGGGGGAGCACCCATGGAATCGTTGTACCGAAAGTATCGCCCGCTCACCTTTGACTCCGTGGTGGGCCAGCAGCATATCGTCTCGACGCTCGAGCACGCCATCACCGAGGGGCGCCTGTCCCACGCCTACCTGTTCTGCGGACCGCGCGGCACGGGCAAGACCACCATGGCGCGCATTCTGGCCAAGGCGCTGCTGTGCCGCAATGCCGAGGCGGCGCGCGCCGAGGGTGCAAGCGGCTGCATGCCCGACGGTACTTGCGAGGAGTGCGAGCTCATTGCCGAGGGTAACCACCCCGATGTCTACGAGCTCGATGCCGCCTCCCGCACGGGCGTGGACAATGTGCGCGAGGAAATCATCAACTCCGTCAACTTTGCCCCGGTGCGCGGCAAGTACAAGATCTATATCATCGACGAGGTCCACATGCTCACGACGGCGGCGTTCAACGCGCTGCTCAAGACGCTCGAGGAGCCGCCGGCACACGTGATCTTTGTGCTGTGCACCACCGACCCGCAAAAGATTCTGGAGACCATCCTCTCGCGCTGCCAGCGTTTCGATTTCCATCGCATCGGCAACGAGGATATCGAGCGTCGCCTGGCATACGTGTGCGAGCAGGAGGGCTTCGATTACGACGATGAGGCGCTGGCTATCGTGGCGCGCCATGCCAAGGGCGGTATGCGCGACGCGTTGTCCACGCTGGAGCAGCTGAGCGTCTTTGGCAACGGTTCTGTGCATGCGGACGACGCCCGCTCGCTTTTAGGCGAGGTTTCGGACCAGATTCTGGGCGAGTTTTCCCGCGCCATTGCCGATCGCGATGTTGCCGAGCTCTATGGACTGATCCGTGCGCAGGTCGAGGAAGGAAACGACCTGCTGGAGCTGACGCGCGACCTGGTGGCGCATGTGCGTGACGTGTACGTTGCCTGCGTTGCCGGTGCCCGTGCCGAGCTGTTTGAGGGCGGCTCCGAGCAGGCCGAGGCGCTTGCTGCCGAGGCCGCTGCCTTTGGCGAGCATCCTGCCGACCGCCTGGCCCGTGTGCTGACGGTGCTCGACGATGCCGCACTGGAGATGAGGGGCGCGAGCGACGTGCGCCTGGTGCTCGAGATCGCCTGCACGCGCCTGGCACGTCCCGAGGCCGATTTAACGATTGAGGCATTGGCCGAGCGCGTGGCCCGCTTGGAGGCCATGGTTGCCAACGGCGCCGTGCCGGCGAGCGTGGCTGCTGCTCAGGCCGCCGCGCCTGCAGCATCCGTACCCGCTGCTGCCCAACAGCCGACGCTCATTTCGGGCGCTCGTGCTGCCGCTCCGGCGGCATCCGCTGCCCCCGCTGCTACGTCCGCGCGCCAGGGCGGTATGCCTTGGGACCGTGGTGCTGCTGTTCCGGCTGCCCAGCCTGCGTCCCGTTCTGCGTCCGTGTCAGCTTCCAAGCCTGCAGCGCCTGCACCTCAGCCTGCGCCGACTCCGACGCCTCAGCCCGTTGCGGCTCCCGCGCCTGCCACCGCTCCGGCACCTAAGCCCCAGTCCAACAATGCCGCCCAGGTTGCCGCCGCCGGTACTGCCGAGACGCCCGCGGTCGAGGATGCCGGAGAGCTGCAGCGCAAATGGGCCGAGGTTGTCGAGCGTGTCAAGGCGCGTCAGGCTTCCTACGCGGGGCTTTTGCTCAATGCCCGCGCCACGGCTGACGACGGCTCCAGGCTCACGGTCTCGTTCCCCGCGGGCTCGACCTTTGCCATCAAGATGCTTGGACGCGCCGACACGCAGTCGGTGGTCCTGCCGACAGTCAGTGCGGTCTTCGGTCGTCGTACCGTCGACTATGTCCTGGATGGGGGTGGCACGCCGGCTCCTCAACATGAGGAGCATTCTCCATCTGCACGGGCTGCGGTATCTGCGGACCCGCAACCCGTGTCCTCGGCGGCCCCTGCATCCTCGAGCGCCAGCGCGACGCAGCCAAAAGCAGCACCGATAGCGGCGCCGACCCCGTCGGCGCCTAAGCCCGTCATGGCCAAACCGGCTGCTCCGACACCCGCGCCCAAGCCTGCCTCGCCCGCGCCCAAGTCGTCTGACCTGGGCAAAGCCCCCTGGCTGCGCTCCGACAACCCCGCCGGCGCTCCTGCCACGGGCAAGCTCCCGACCGAGCCCGCGCCCCGAGCGCCCGAGCGCGCGTCCGCTCCCAAGGCTCAGCCCGCCGCGCCGTCTGCGCCATGGGAATCCGAGCAGGTTCCCTACGACGATGCCATGGTTGGCGGTTTTGTTGCCGATGCTGGTGGGGACGATCTGCCTCCGTTCGACGTGCCGGGTGCGGCGTCCGCGCCCAAGTCCGCTGCAACTGCCCCCAAAGAGGAGGACGCTCCTGCAGCTCCCTGGGAGTCCAACTCCGGTGCGGGCGGCCCCTTCGGCCATCAGGGTGCAGCCCCGAGCATCCCGCAGACCGAGGACGAGGCCAAAGCCCTCATCCGCAGCGTCTTCGGCCAGTCCACCATCTTCAAGCCGGTGGAGTAGCTGCGCAGGCGGGTATACTGCTCAAGAAGAGAACCCCTTGCCCGGGCGCATCTGTATTTCGGACATGTGCAACGTGGTGCCGCGTATATCGCATTCGAGCAGACAGGCGCGTGACGGTCGGCCTAGGATGCTGAGGTCGATACGATACGTCGCATGGCTGTCCGTGTACTCGACTTGCTCGGCGTTGACGGTTGCTCCGATTGTAAATAAAGAGCCCAGTTCGGCATCGACAATCTTGGAGTCCTTTATCTTGACCTTGAACTCTTGGTAGAGGGACGGGCTGTTGTAGTAAATGGTTCGGGTTCCGTCGGTGCATTCATCGGTCGTCTCCCATTTGACGACGGGCTGGTCCGAGCTGGCTATCAGCAGTTCTGCTCCAAAAGCTATGGCATGGGTGATGATAACCAGTAATACCCAGACGACAAAGAGATAGAGAACCACATATGCAACGGGGTGTTTTGAGCGGATGTTTTGGAGTACGGCTGGGACATTCACGAGGGCACCTCCAAATCGTCATCTATGACAATCAAATTATACCCAGCCGCCATGCGTGCCGCCTCGAGCAGCGGCTCGGCATTTTGCCATGTAGCCTTGTAGCCCTACGCATAAACTGCCTGGTTCCAGCTCTGCTAGATGTAGCTTGAGATAATTATGCAACCTTGCATAATTCGACCTTGCATAATCTTGGGCGTGCGTCACGCTCAAGGACATGTATATCGACTGAGGTAGCGTGTCCGCCCCGCTTGCTTGCCCCGCGCCGTGGTACGATTTTTGAGTTTGAAAGTCCCGTCGCGCTCCGGCTGCCCTTGCAGCTTGTCGCGCGGCCGCACGTAAAGGAGCCATCATGGCCGGTATGAACATGCAGCAAATGATGAAGCAGGCTCGCAAGATGCAGGAGCAGCTTGCCGCCGCGCAGGAAAACCTTAAGTCCCAGACCGTCGACGCCTCTGCCGGCGGCGGCATGGTCAAGGTGACCGTTAACGGCGAGATGGAGCTCGTCAACCTCACCATCGACCCCGATGCCCTCGATCCCGAGGACGTCGATATGCTGCAGGACATGATCATGGCTGCCGTCAACGAGGCCGTCCGCGGTGTCAACGAGCTCGCCAACAAGCAGATGGGCGCCATCACCGGCGGCCTCAACATCCCGGGCATGCCGTTCTAAGACACGCATATATATGAGTGCCAACCATAGTCTGCAAAAATTGCTCGATGAGCTGGGCCGTCTGCCGGGCATTGGTCCCAAGTCGGCCCAGCGCATCGCCTATTACCTGCTCGAGGCCGATGCCGAGGAGGCGCGCCGCCTGGCCGAGGCTATCCTGGAGGTTAAGCAGGAGGTTCACTTTTGCAGCCGCTGCTTTAACTACGCCACGGCCGACGAGTGCTCCATCTGCCAGGATTCGATGCGCGATACCACTCGCATTTGCGTGGTGGGCGAGCCGCGCGATGTCCAGGCGATTGAGCGCACGGGCAGCTACCACGGTCTCTACCACGTATTGGGCGGCGTGATCAGTCCCATGGACAAGATTGGTCCCGAGCAGTTGCACATTCGTGAGCTGCTGGCACGCTTGGGCCACGAGGACATCCACGAGGTCATCATCGCCACCAACCCCAATATCGAGGGCGAGACCACGGCGAGCTACCTGGCCCGCACTATCAAGCCGCTGGGCGTTGAGGTGTCGCGTCTGGCGAGCGGCCTTCCCGTGGGCGGCGACCTGGAGTATGCCGACGAGCTTACGCTTGGGCGCGCCATCGAGGCCCGTCGCACGATTTAGGTGGCGAGCCTGCTCCTGCCGTATGTCTTCATCGCGACGCACGGGGTAGCCATAATTTCCCCGTGCGACTGTAAGTTTGTTGTGCAACAAAGATGCTTTGTATCCGCTTATCGCATGGATGCTTCCACTCGCATCCTTAATTTGCCCATTCGTTGCGGAACCTTTTGGGTTCGCTGATACACTCAAATATGGATTCGAATGAATGCGCCGCTCCCGAGCGGCGTGTTTTTGTTGGAGGAGAACGCATGCGGCCCGGTGGCACTCAGACAAAGCGCGGCGCCGCGGTGCGCATGCGACGCCGACTGGGCTTGGCGCCGCGGGCGTACGCACTGCTGTCTTGCTCGCTGGTGCTGGTCATAGCTGGCGTTTCTGCCTATGGCATGACCGTGCCGTCCATGATGCAGGCACATGCCGCACGCGAACCGCGCGTGGGGCATGAGGTCAAAAGTGACCTGGGGACCACGACTGGATATGCTTGGGCAAGTGTGGTCGCGCATATTGTGTTTGGCACCGGCGACGCGGACGGCGCCGAGGCCCCGGACAACGAAGTCACGCTTGCCAATGGCAAAACCATCGTGCTCACCAACACCAAGATCATCGATCGGTTGTCCAACAATAGCGTGGCGGCAACGGTGAATAAGGTCGAGCAGCAGAAGGAGCAGGACGCCCAGCAGTCCGGAAAGCCCGGTAGCTCGGATACTTCTGGCTCCGGCTCGGATTCGTCGAGTTCGGGCGGTGGCTCTGGGTCGGGTTCCTCTGCCGGAGGGTCTGGAAACGGCGGCTCGACGGGCGGCAACACTGACAACGATGCAAACTCCGGTGGCCTTTCCGCTGCTGAGGAAGAGAGCATTCACAGCTGGCTTGTGACCAAGTACAACATGCTCGACGGCTATGTTTCTCGTGCCAATGACGTGGTCTCGACCTATAACTCTACGGGAGATCCCAGGCCGTGCGACAGCCTGGTCGGGGAGATGTTTGTCATTCGAGCCGAGTTCGGTCGTCAGACATTCTCGCCCCGGTCAAAGTGGTATCAGCAGTATGCCAATCTGTGGGGCTGTTACACCAACCTATGTCAATGGGTCGGCCATTACGGCGATGATGACGTCGCGCTCGGTAACTTCAACAATAACGTGGCGGCGCTTGCCCTATGATGACCGATCTTGCATCCACCACACCACAATCGCTCGGTCGCGATCCCATGGTCGGCCTGCGCCTGGCGCGTGTCGACGGGTTTGAGCCGGCCATTGCGCTCGGTCAGGACGAACTGCCTGCCTATCTGCGTCGTTTTACGATACTGTTTGCCGACGATGCCACCATGCGCCGTGGCGGTATCGGCCGCGTGACGCGTGCCGTCAACGCCCAAGGCGAGGCCGTGGCACTCAAGCAGCTCATCTTGCCAACGTGCGATGAGTTTGACGATGCCGCCGCCCATGAGGCGCTGGTCGCCAAGTTCAAAGCGGCGTTTCGCGAGGAATACGAATGCCATCGCGCCCTTTCGGGCCTTAAGGGCTTTCCCCGCCTCTATGGCTGGGGCGAGGTCGACGGTGTGCCTGCAATTGTCATGGAATGGGTCGAGGGCGAGACGCTCGCCCGCTTGCGCTCGCGCTTTGCCGTGGACGATGCCGGCCGCCTATCGCCGCTTGTGGCGGCGCGTCTGGGTCGCGACCTGTTCGATCTGCTCTGCCGTATGAGCCTGGTGGGCGAGGGCTTTGTCCATCGCGATATCTCGCCCGCTAATATTATGGTGCGTACGGCGCGTCTACCGCTTGACCGGCAGCTTGCCGAGGGCACCTTTGACCTGTGCCTGATCGACTTTGGCTCGTCGCTGGCGCTTGAGCCTGCGTCGGCCGTGGCCGGTACCGGCGGCAAGGCGTCGTTTACGGAGCGCTATGCCACGCTGCGTCGCGCGACGGTTGCCTATGCCCCGCCCGAGATGCTCACCGACGATATTCCCGACCTGCGCGCTTTGCGTATGTCGCCGGCGATCGACGTCTATGCCGCAGCAAGCACGGTTTACGAGCTCATTGCCGGCGCCGCGCCATACGAAGCCGCGCCGAGCACTTCGGGCACCTCGGGTTCGCGCAAAAAGACGCGCGACATCGCCAGCCCCTACCGTCTCAAGATGGACACGCTGCCCGACTATCCCATTGGTGCCCATGCGCCCGGTTGCGATTTGACTCAGCTGCTTCGTCGTGAGCCCGATGTGGCGCTCGCTGCGGCCGAGCAGGCCCAGCAGCTGGGGCTTGAGCCGGATTCCGAGGAGCTACGCGATGCGCTGGCGTTTGTCGATGCCCAGCTGTTCGACGTGGTGATGGCCTGTCTGTCCAGCCATCAAAAAGATCGTCCCGAGCCGGCGGCGGTCGAGGCGGCGCTCTCGGCGTTTTGTGACCACTATGCGCAAAATGTCGGTCGTTCGCTCCGCGGCGAGCCGCTCACGCCGTGCCCCATGGATGCGTCTGGCCGCGCGGTTCGTCGCGCGCTGATGGTCGGCGCGACGGTCGTCTGTGGCGTGGTTTGGGCTGTGGTCGTGGTTTCGGCCGCGCTGCTGGCGTCGGGCGCTCGCGTGACGGCGACTTTGGGATCGCTCGTGTGGTCTGGGTCGCTACCGGGTATTATTGCCGCACTGGCGTTGGCGCTGCCAGGCATAGCCGGCGTTGCCGCGGGGGCACTTGCGCGCGATCGGCGCTCGGGCTTCCTGCAGGGTGTGCTTGCGCTTTCTGCCTGCGAGGTTCCGGTGCTGGTTGTGGCTGCATGTAGCGTATTTTCCCAACGCGCCGTGATGGGCGGCCTTGTTGCCGCTCTGGTTGCAACCTATACGCTTACGTGGTTTTTGCTTGCGATGGGCTTTGCCTTTGAACTTCCCGTTTCGGCACCGCGACGCACAAAAGTCCAGATGGCGACTCCGCTTGCCGGTGGAGCCGCAGCTGCCCGTACTTTTGGCGGACCTGTCGAAGTATCGTCCGATTCTATTTCTACGACCAAGGAGGCCTAGGTCATGGCATCTCAAGTTGAGCTCACCCCATGTGGGGCCATGTTTGACATCTTTAAGCGCGCGGCGCATCTGAGCCATATCGAGCTGTGCGGCTTGGTGCTTTCGTCCCGTCCGCTCGCCGACGGCCGCAGCCCGCAGAGCCGGGCCGCCGATCGCTCTTGGGTTTCCCGCTTTATCGTTCGCGCGCCGGTCGGCACGCTTCAGCAGCGCTACTTTGCCGAATACGGTACCTCGGCTGCGCGTATTATGTCGCAACTGGCCCTGCGCCAGCGAAATCCCATGGACTCCACGGCTGTGATCAATATGGTGTGCGGTCCTGCAGGTGAACTGATGGTACGCGCGCTCGAAGAGTGCCACCAGGACACGAATCTCTATCGCAACGCGCTCGATCGCCTGTCCCAGGCGGCGGAACTCATGCCCGCCGAGCGCGCCGAGGCCGTGCTGGTGCTGTTTGTCGCCGTCGGTTGTTCGGCGGATGTGCGGTCCTCGGTGAACTATGCCATCGACTACGCGCACGCGACCTGTGGCGGAGGCACCTCCACGCCGCGTTCGCTTGGCATGTCGATGACCGCAGGCGAGCGCGAACCCGCCCCGGCGCACCCCTTGGGCTTGCTGCGCGTGCAAAACAGTTTTGTCGTGAGCGCCCCGCGCTGGATTCAGCCGAGTGAGCAGGGTGTTGAGATTGGCGCGCTGGCCACTGGTGAGGGCGATATTACCGACGTCGGCGACGATGTCTCGGCCCGCCATGCCCATATCTGGTGCGATGCTCAAAATATCTGGCACGTCGAGGACTTGTCGTCTACCAACGGAACCGTGGTGGTAAACGGGGCCACGCGCGTCTGCATTCAGGTCGAGCCCGGCCGTTCCGCCCAACTCAATCCCGGCGACGAGCTCAAGCTCGGCGAATCCACTACCTACGCCATCCTCTTCGGTGCCCTCTAGCCAGTCCCGCCAAATGGTCCCTCCGTCCCCAAGGGATCATTTTGCTCCCGGCAGTCACCCGAGGTAAACCTTTACCGCCCGCCTATATTTGCCGAAATTACACTTGACGGCGGGGTACAATAAACCCGCATGCGGATTTCCGTTGCGGGCGCTTCCCATCGCCGGGGCGTGCCCGGGAGCATCCGGCATGCGGCCTTTGCGGCGCTCGGTCATGTGCAAGACGGGCGGTCGGGTCTGTGGGGCGCATCAACTGCCCCTCGCCTCGGCATGTCTTCTCTCCACGCCATGTACCTGCTGCTGAGCCTGCCTGCCAGATGATTGGAAGCAACAGCGTAAATCCCATCACGCCAACATCCCGGCGATCGCCGGGGCCTGTATACCTATATGAGAGGAGAGGGGTATATGGCGCGTAAGTTTAAGTCTATGGACGGCAACGAGGCGGCCGCATATGTTTCGTATGCGTACACCGAGGTAGCGGGAATCTATCCCATTACGCCGTCCAGCCCGATGGCCGACCATGTCGACCAGTGGGCGGCCCAGGGTCGCAAGAACATCTTCGGCACCCCGGTCAAGGTCGTCGAGATGGAGTCCGAGGCAGGTGCGGCCGGTACCGTTCACGGTTCGCTGGGCGCCGGTGCTCTGACCACCACCTACACGGCTTCTCAGGGTCTGCTCCTGATGATCCCGAACATGTACAAGATCGCGGGCGAGCAGCTCCCGGGCGTCTTCCACGTCTCCGCGCGTTGCGTCGCCTCCCACGCCCTGAACATTTTTGGCGATCACTCCGACGTCATGGCCTGTCGTCAGACCGGCTTCGCCATGCTCGCCGAGGGCAACGTCCAGGAGGTCATGGACCTTTCGCCGGTGGCTCACCTTGCCGCCATCGAGGGAAAGACCCCGTTCCTTAACTTCTTCGACGGCTTCCGCACCAGCCACGAGATCCAGAAGGTCGCCATGTGGGACTACAAGGATCTGGCCGAGATGTGCGACATGGACGCCGTCCAGGCTTTCCGCGACCATGCGCTCAACCCTGAGCACCCGCACACCCGCGGCAGCCACGAGAACGGCGATATCTTCTTCCAGAACCGTGAGGCCTGCAACAAGGTCTACGACGAGCTTCCCGCCGTCGTCGAGGGCTACATGAAGAAGATCAACGAGAAGCTCGGCACCGATTACGGCCTGTTCAACTACTACGGCGCTCCCGATGCCGATCGCGTCGTCGTGTGCATGGGCTCCTTCTGCGACGTGCTCGAGGAAGTCATCGACTACCTCAACGCTCACGGCGAGAAGGTCGGCCTGGTCAAGGTTCGTCTGTTCCGTCCGTTCTCTATCAAGCACTTCGTCGACGTTCTCCCCGAGACCGTCCAGAAGATCGCCGTCATGGACCGTACCAAGGAGCCGGGTTCCATCGGCGAGCCGCTCTACCAGGACGTCGTCTCCGCTCTCTACGAGGCCGGCAAGACGGGCATCAAGGTCGTCGGCGGCCGTTATGGCCTGGGCAGCAAGGACACGCCTCCCGCGTCCGCGTTCGCTGTCTTCGAGGAGCTCAAGAGGGACGAGCCCAAGCGCGAGTTCACCATTGGCATTGTCGATGACGTGACCAACCTGAGCCTGCCCGAGGCCGAGGATGCGCCCAATACCGCAGCCCCCGGCACCATCGAGTGCAAGTTCTGGGGTCTGGGTGGCGACGGTACCGTCGGCGCCAACAAGAACTCGATCAAGATCATCGGCGACCACACCGACAAGTACGTCCAGGCCTACTTCCAGTACGACTCCAAGAAGACCGGCGGCGTCACCGTCTCGCACCTGCGCTTTGGTGATTCCCCGATCCGTTCGCCGTACTACGTGACCAAGGCCGACTTTGTCGCCTGCCATAACCCCAGCTACATCGTTAAGGGCTTCAAGATGGTCCGCGACGTCAAGCCGGGCGGCACCTTCCTGGTCAACTGCCAGTGGAGCGACGAGGAGTTCGCCGAGCACATGCCCGCCGTGGCCAAGCGCTACATCGCGAACAACAACGTCAACGTCTACCTGATCGACGCTATCGACCTGGCGGCCAAGGTCGGCATGGGCAAGCGCACCAACACGGTGCTCCAGTCCGCCTTCTTCGCGTTAGCCAAGGTCCTGCCCGCCGAGGATGCCCTGCAGTACATGAAGGACGCGGCTACCAAGTCCTACATGAAGAAGGGCCAGGCTATCGTCGACGCCAACCACAAGGCCATCGATGCCGGCGCTACCGCCTTCCGTAAGTTCGAGGTTCCGGCCGACTGGGCTACTGCCGAGGATGCCGCCCCCGTCGAGCTCTCCGAGGAGACCAAGTCCGCTATCGCCCAGCAGGTCAAGAACCTGCTCGAGCCCATCGATCGCATGGACGGTGACAGCCTGCCTGTTTCCGCCTTCGTCGATTGCGCCGACGGCCAGTTTGAGCTGGGCGCCTCCGCATACGAGAAGCGCGGCGTCGCCGTGGTCGTTCCTCACTGGGACGAGACCAAGTGCATCCAGTGCAACCAGTGCGCCTATGTGTGCCCGCATGCCACCATCCGTCCGTTCGCGATGACCGAGGACGAGGCTGCCGCCGCGCCCGAGGCTACCCGCACGCTCGACGCCATGGGCCCCAAGGCCAAGGGCATGAAGTTCACCATGGCTGTGTCCCCGCTCGACTGCATGGGTTGCACCAACTGCGTCAAGGTCTGCCCCAAGGGCGCCCTCGAGATGGTTCCCACCGAGCAGGAGATGGACCAGCAGCCCGTTTGGGACTACATGGTCGAGAACGTCTCCGAGAAGAAGGAGCTCATCGCGGCCAACGTCAAGGGCAGCCAGTTTAAGCAGCCCTACCTGGAGTTCTCGGGTTCCTGCGCCGGCTGTGCCGAGACCGCCTATGCACGTCTGGTGACCCAGGTCGCCGGCGACCGCATGTTCATTTCCAACGCCACCGGCTGCTCCTCCATTTGGGGTAACCCCGCTGCCACCGCTCCTTACTGCAAGGACAAGGACGGTCACGGCCCGGCGTGGAACAACTCCCTGTTCGAGGACAATGCCGAGCACGGTCTGGGCATGGCCGTTGGCTATGAGGCCGTTCAGCACAAGCTGATCGCCGCTACCCAGGACATCATCGCTGCCGATGGTCCGTCCGATGAGCTCAAGGCCGCCGGTCAGGCTTGGATCGACTCCGTCAACGACGCCGAGGCCTCCAAGACCGCTGCCGCTGCCTACGTTGCCGAGCTCGAGAAGTGCGGCTGCGACGCTTCCAAGGCAATCCTCGCCGACAAGGCTTACCTCACCAAGAAGTCCTTCTGGATCTTCGGCGGCGACGGCTGGGCCTACGACATCGGCTTCGGTGGCCTGGACCACGTCCTGGCTTCCGGCCACAACGTCAACGTCTTCGTCTTCGACACCGAGGTCTACTCCAACACCGGCGGTCAGGCCTCCAAGGCCTCGAACCTGGGCCAGGTCGCTCAGTTCGCCGCTGCCGGTAAGGTGACCAAGAAGAAGTCTCTGGCCGAGATCGCCATGAGCTACGGCTACGTCTACGTGGCACAGGTTGCCATGGGCGCCAACCCGGCTCAGACCCTCAAGGCCATTCACGAGGCCGAGGCCTACGACGGCCCGTCCCTCATCATCGGCTACAGCCCCTGCGAGATGCACTCCATCAAGAAGGGCGGCATGCAGAACTGCCAGGCCGAGATGAAGAAGGCTGTCGAGTGCGGTTACTGGAACCTC
This sequence comes from Collinsella sp. AF37-9, assembly GCF_003475115.1. Lineage (NCBI taxonomy): Bacteria > Bacillati > Actinomycetota > Coriobacteriia > Coriobacteriales > Coriobacteriaceae > Collinsella > Collinsella sp. AF37-9. Next base: position 32,614 of record NZ_QROQ01000015.1, read on the forward strand.
TTCCGCTTCAACCCCGAGGCTGCTGCCGGCAAGAAGTTTTCGCTCGATTCCAAGGAGCCCGCGGGCGGTTACCAGGAGTTCCTGATGAACGAGGCCCGTTACGCTTCGCTGACGCGTTCCTTCCCCGAGCGCGCCGAGGAGCTCTTCAAGGAGAACGAGCAGGCCGCCATGGACCGCTACGCTCACCTGCTGAAGCTCAAGACGGTGTACAACGAGGCCTAAGTCTCCCACCGCAGGATCTGAGGGCTGACCTTCGCGGACGTCCTCGGACATGAAAGAACCCCCGCTGCGCACTACGTGCGGCGGGGGCTCTTTCGTCCTGCGGAATGTCCGCGAAGGTTAGCCCTCAGATCCTGCTACGACTACGTCCTCGGATTGTGGGGCTGAATGAAGGACGTGGTTGTGGGGGTGCCTTGTCCCGGTCGCTGTTTCGCGGCGTGGCCGCGAAACCACGCGCCACTTTGGGCATGGAGGGCTAGCTGATTGTGGCCTTCTGCTGCCCCAGTGCTGTTTCGCGCTTTGCGCGAAACATCGCAGCACTTTGGGCATAGTGGGGGAGTTGGTTGTCGCTGCCTTCTATCCCCTTGCTGTTTCGCGCCTTTGGCGCGAAAGGCGCAGTACTTTGGGCGTGGGGGCTGGCTTGCGGACTCAGATGACCTAGAGAGATATGGGTGCAAACGAGAAATCGTTGTTGGGGTCGTCCTTTTCCATAAACTCATCGAGACAGAATGTCATATAGATTGGAACGTAAAGGATCTTGCCCTCTTTGCAAAGGTTTTCGTGGCTCAGCACAACGGCCTCGGGAATTTTGTACTCGCCCACACTCATCAAACGGTCGAGGGCTGCATGTGCTCGAACTTTCTTGCCCGATTTGACTTCGATTGGGACAACATGCCCGCGGGCACCTTCGATTACAAAGTCGACTTCACCGACCTCACGCGTTTGGTAGTACCACGTATCTGCTCCGAGGGCAACGAGTTCCTGTGCGACCACGTTCTCATAGAGGCCGCCGAGGTTGGGGGTTTTCATGTCAAGGTAGACGGCGCGTGCCGTGCTGCCGGGGTACCGCGATGCGAGCATACCTGTATCGGACTCGTATAGTTTAAAGGCCGTCGTTTTCTCCGTCCTCTTGAGAGGACTTCGTGCCTCCGTCACCTGGGGGACCATCAATCCAACGCCTGCGTTCACCAGCCATAGGAAATCCTGCTCGTATTTTTGAAGACGAGCTCCCTCGCCTAGAGACGAGACGATAAAGCGATGGGACTCCGCCTCAAGCTGAACGGGAATTTGCTCGAAAATGGAGCGAACGTTAAACGCTCGAGTCGATGCATATTTAGAGATATCGCTTTTGTACTGATCGACTAGCTGAATTTGAAGCTCACGCGTTCTCACGAGCGAATAGCCCGAATCGATATAGTTCTGAACGACCTCCGGCATGCCGCCGCAAACGATATAAGCTCTAAAGTTTTTGAGCATCGCCTCATGAATAAAATTTTCGACGGGACGCCTCTCGACAAGGCAGCTGCGGATGTCTGCAAGCACATTCTCGCTGATGCTGTTTGCCCAACAAAACTCTTCAAAATCCATTGGCCGCATAACAATGTGCTCGACATACCCCACCGGGAAAGAAGAGATCCCCTTAAACTCAGTCCCAAGCATAGACCCCGAGAAGACATAGCTAAAGCGTCCGTCCTCGACCAGCGCCTTCATAAGTGTAACGATCTGCGGATACTCCTGAATCTCATCGACAAAGATAAGCGTATCTCCCTCAACAAGCGGTGCATCCGCAAGAAGGGCCACACGGTTGATGAAGTCAATGGAGTTCTTAGCGCCAACAAGTACGTCTCTTGCCTCGGCATCAAGTAGCAGATTGACCTCATAATACGAAGCGTAGTTGCTCTTTCCAAACGCGTGAATCGCATAGCTCTTGCCAATCTGACGCGCACCGGTAACAAGCAGGGCCTTATGGGAGTTATTCTTCCAGCTCAAAAGCCTATCAGTGACTTTGCGGCGTAGCATTAAAACACCTCATTGACAAAAATTGGCAAATAGATTTGCCCCTAATCATACAAAAATTGACAAATAGATTTGACCCAAATCATACAAAAATTGGCAAATAGCAAAGCTCACTTAGGCCTCAAAGCCAGCGAGCCAGCACGGTACTTTGCGAAAAGGCTGGCGGCGCCGTTGTTGAGGGTGGCCAGGTTGACAGTGGCGCCGTTAGCGTTCTCGGCTGCTTGGGCGCGCAGGAGCGAAAGGGCGTCGGTAGCGTTCATGCAGAAGCCGACGGTAAAGTTCCATACTGCGAACTCGCAGTCGCTTGCCGCGGGGTGAAGCGCGATCGGCTATCCCTTATGTTGGATGAAAAGCCCCTTGTTTTTGCAGGGGTGCATACTCAACTTATAAGTGCATAGAATCTCGTATAGTGCGAGTAAGATATTGCGCTGTCCGTTTTGTGTTTAGCAGAGATGTAGTTTGCATAATCCGACATAATCCTCGCTGCATTTAAATAAAGTTGCACGTAAATGGCGTAGATATGTCTGAGCTGGGGTTCTGTACGCTGAGCGGATAAAAACGACCGTTCACCGTTCCGCTATTTTCAAAATGAATAAAATGAGCGATAAAGAGAATATAAACCTTAATAAACTCGCGTATCGCACGGACGCGGGTTATTAATGGGTTGTAGGCCTTTTACAGAAAGGATTCCAGCAATGTCTAAGCCTCTTGGCAAGCCCGATCGTATTGTCGTCGCCCTCGGCGGCAACGCCCTCGGCAACAACCCCGTCGAGCAGATCGAGGCCGTGAGCAACACCGCCCACGCTCTCCTTGGTCTTATCGAGCAGGGCAACGAGATCATCATCACCCACGGCAACGGCCCGCAGGTCGGCATGATCCAGAACGCCTTCGCCGCTGCCCACGATGCCATCGGTACCCCCGAGATGCCGCTGCCCGAGTGCGGCGCCATGTCCCAGGGCTACATTGGTTATCACCTGCAGCAGGGCATTGGCCGCGAGATGCACAAGCGCTATAAGCGTTGGCACGCCGCCACCGTCGTCACCCAGATCGAGTGCGATCCCGACGATCCCGCGTTCAAGAACCCGACTAAGCCGATCGGCCCCTTCTACACCGAGGAGCAGGCCAAGGAGTTCATGGCCGAGGATCCCTCCAAGGTCTTCGTCGAGGATTCCGGCCGCGGCTGGCGTCGCGTCGTCGCCTCCCCCGATCCCAAGAAGATCGTCGAGGCTGACTCCATCCTCAACCTGCTCGACAACGAGTTCATCGTCATCGCCTGCGGTGGCGGCGGCATCCCCGTCGTCCGCGACTACGAGAACAAGGGCTGCTACAAGGGCGTTCCCGCCGTCATCGACAAGGACCTGGGCGGCGAGCTGCTGGCCGAGGACTGCGACGCCGACGTCCTGTTCCTGCTGACCGCCGTCGAGCATGTCGCCATCAACTTTGGCAAGCCCAACCAGGAGGAGCTCGAGGACCTCACCGCCGACGAGGCCGAGCGCCTGGCCGACGAGGGTCAGTTCGGCAAGGGCTCCATGGAGCCCAAGGTCCGCGCCGCCATCAAGTTCGCCCGCTCCCGCAAGGGCCGCACCTGCATCATCGGCGCCCTGGACAAGGCCGCCGAGACCATGGCCGGCCTCTCCGGTACCCGCATCCACGAGTAGTCCCTACTCCGTTGCCTCTCCCGTGGGCGCCAGGCAAGACGCCCACAAACTAGCCTCTCTTCACGAGCCCCGCAGTCCGCTCCGGCTGCGGGGCTTTTGCTGTTCACCTAGTCATTGGGGACGTTCTTAAATTACTAGTCAAACAAGAGCGTCCCCAATGACCACTCATTTAAGTCTGTCCCCAATGACTGCCCAATGGCTGGGAAGGCGCATCCCACACCGACGCATTGCCTTCGGGCCCTCTCCCCAGGCTCTCCATAGCTCAGCTGGACTCCCCGCAACCTGTTCCGAGTTGGCGGAACGAGCGCGACGTGGAGTGTCATTCTTTACCGCGTTAGACTAGACGCAGGGAAAGGAGGAGGACATGGATGCTCGCGTCAAGCAGCTTGTAAATATGATCGAGGACGCTCAGCCTGTCGCTGTCGCGGTACTTGCCAAGCGTCTCGAGGTAAGCGAGCGCGCCGTGAGAAACTATATCCATCGCGCAAACGACAGCCTTGCAGGGGTTGCACGCATCGTTGGCAGCAAGGGGCAGTATCGTATCGATGTTGCACGTGCAGATGAGCTTGCTCGCTTGCTAGACGGTGCGGCTCTGGCCCATCCGGGCATTCCTGATACGCGCGATGGCCGTGTGTCCTTCCTTCTTAACGACCTCCTCATGCGGTCCCAGTGGGTGACGATTGAGGAGTATGCGGATTTACTCTACGTTTCGGCGCGAACTCTGTCCAATGACATGCGTCTGGTAGAGCAGAAACTCGCCCAATTTGACTTAACGCTCGAAAAGCGCCCACGCTACGGAATCCGCGTTGCGGGCGGGGAGTCACAACGGCGCCTGTGCCTGGCCTCGCTGGTGAGGCCCGTGTTGCCCGACGCCGACGATGCAAAGCTCGCCGAGCGCCTGCGGGCCATCGCCGCATGTGTGGACGATGCCCTGACGGCCTCGCCCGTCACGGTGAGCTCGCTGGCATCCCGCAATCTCATCATGCATCTTTACATTGCTCTTGGCCGCATCGAGCAGGGCTGCTATGTCCCAGCTGCAGAATCGGACGTTCAAAAACTGGAGGGAACGCGCGAATACGCCGCGGCTTTCCAGATTGCCGCAAACATCAAGGATGCCCTGGGCGTGAGCATGCCCCGAGAAGAGGTTGCCTTTATCGCAATCCATTTGCTCGGCAGGGGCACGGGCGTGCCCGAGAAGGGCTCTGCCGTTATCTCGGACGAGATGTGGGAGATTGCTTCCGAGATGGTACGTGCGGTCAACGATGAGTTTAGGTTTGACTTTAGCGGCGATCTTGAACTTCGCATGAACCTTGCTCGGCATATCGGCCCTCTGGGCTATCGCCTTGAATATCACATGCATATGGATAACCCCATGCTGCCCGATATCAAGACGAGGTTTCCGTTGGCCTATTCGATGGCAGCTGGCACCTCGCAGGTACTCGAGCGTCATTTTGGCAGCCAGCCCTCTGATGAAGAGCTCGGCTACATCGCCATGGCATTTGCCCTGGCCCTCGAGCAGCAAGCCGACCAGCCGCGTCGCAAGCGCATCCTGATCGTGTGCGCCTCGGGAGCGGGAAGCGCCCGTATGCTCGAGCACCAGTACCGCAAGCAGTTTGGCATGTATATCGATTCGATTGAGACATGCGATGTCGCCCGCGTGGGAACGTTCGATTTTTCGCACATCGACTACGTGTTCACAACGGTGCCGCTCAACGTCAAGTTGCCCGTGCCCGTCCGCGAGGCCGATTTCTTCTTGGAGACGAGCGATGTCAACGCTATCCGCAAGGTGCTGAGCGACGACACTGCGCAATCGGACTCCGTAAGCTCTTTCTTTAGCCGTGCCCTGTTCTTCAACCGCGTTGAGGCGTCGTCGAAGCAGGCCGTTCTCCGATATCTCTCCGAGCGCGCCGTCGAGAGCGGCCGTGTCGATGCCCAGTTTGCCCAAGAGGTCGCCGAGCGCGAGAGCGCGAGTGCCACCTCGTTTGGCAATGGGGTAGCCATGCCCCATGGGATGCATCCCTTGAGCGCCGAGGCCTTTGTTACCGTGGGCCTGCTCGAACATCCCATTCTTTGGGACGAATACGGCCATGAGGTCGATATCGTCTTTATGGTGTCGTTTGCCCGGTCGGGCGGCGATGAGGCGCGGATTTTGAGCTCACTGCTCGCCGAGATCTTTATGGACCGCCAGGGGGTCGAGCGCCTACGCGAGCGCCGGTCCTGGCATGAGCTGATGGCGCTTGTGCAAGCGCATACGGCTTAAGACTTCTTTTGTCGATAACCCTGTCTGTCTACCTGCAATAAACCTCGAGGATTGCGGGCGGGAGATAGGCGTTTCGAATATTCAAGTACAAACCAAACATCACGGGAGAGGAGACCGTTATGGACGATCAGGGAACCGAGATGGTTTCGTTTCAGCTGGTCGCTGCAGCGGGAGAGGCACGCAGCCTTGCCTTCGAAGCCCTTGAAAAGGCAAAAGCGGGGGATTTTGACGCCGCCGCCAAACTCATGAAGCAGTCAAAGGATGCGGGAATCAAGGCTCACCACATCCAAACGCAGCTGCTTTCGACTGAGGCAGCGGGCGAGCATCTGTCGGTGGATGTGTTGCTGGTCCATGCTCAGGACCACCTCATGTGCTCCATGCTTGCTCAGGAGCTCGTGCAGGAGCTGATCTGCCTGTATGAGTGCACTGCAACCAAGAACGCCTAGCGGCGTGCGGTGACTATCCAACCAATCAATGCGAAGGGAATCCCTTATGAAGATCCTTCTTGTTTGCGCAGCTGGTCTGTCTACAAGCATTCTGATGAAGAAACTCGAGAAATATGCGGAGCAAAACGGCATCGAGCTCGATATCGATGCGGTGGGTATCGGCGAGTATCAGGAGACGTGCGCCAATTATGACGTGCTGCTCTTGGGGCCGCAGGTGTCCTACCAGCTCAACACCGTCAAGCAGGGGAGCGGTAAGCCGACCGCGGTCATCCCCGCACAGGACTACGGCATGGGCAACGCCGCCAACGTGCTGGCACTCGCCCAGTCGCTGTTGGGTTAGGAGGCAACCATGGAGAAGTTCATGACCCTGCTTCAGGAAAAACTGACCCCTATCGCCAATTTCTGTGGCACCGAGCGCCACTTTGCCTCCATGCAAAAGGGCTTTATGAGCGCGATCAGCTTCATCTTGGTATCTGCCGTCTTTATGATCCTCGCCAACCCGCCGGTCACGGCCGACCTGGTGGCGCAGGGCGGGTTCTGGTCCGTCTTTGGCCCTTGGCTCGATTTTGCGACGGCCAATAAGCTCACGCTGCTCATCCCCTTCAATATGACGATGGGCATACTGTCGGTGATCGTGACGTTCGCAATCGCCTATAACCTGGCGGGCACCTACAAGATGCCCAAGCTTAACGCCGGCATGACCTCGCTGGTGATGTTCCTGATCGCCGCGGCGCCGTCGTCCTACTACCAGCTTGCTGACGAGTCCGTGCTCCAGGCGGTCCCCTGCACCTATCTGGGTGCGCAGGGCCTGTTTACCGCCATCATCGTTGCCTTGGTCTCCGTCGAGGTCACGCGCTTCTGCCAGACCAAGGGCATCACCATCAAGATGCCCGATGGCGTGCCGCCGTTTTTGTCCGAAACCTTTGGCGCCATCGTACCTATGCTCGCCAACATCCTCATCTTCTTTGGCGGCAACCTGCTGATCCAGATGATCGATCCCGCGCTGTCCATCCCCTCGGTTATCGAGAAGCTGCTCGCTGCCCCGCTTTCCGTCGCAGTTGACTCTGTGCCCGGCGCACTGCTTATCTGCTTCATGACGCTGCTGTTTTGGTGCTTTGGCGTCCACGGCAACATGATCGTAATGCCCATCACCGCCCCGGTCTCGCTTGCCGCCTTTGCCGCCAACGCCTCGCTCTATGCTGCCGGGCAGCCGCTTGAGTTCCACCCGGTGCTCATGTCGTTGGCCATCAACCTCATCGGCGGCACGGGTAATACGTTCTCTTTTGTGGCGCTCTGCGCGTTTAGGGCAAAGTCGCAGCAGCTCAAGGCATTTGGCAGGGCATCGATCGTGCCGAGCTTCTTCCGTATCTCCGAGCCCGCGATCTTCGGCGCGCCCATCATCTTCAACCCGATCCTCATGATTCCGTTTGTGCTAGGCGGCATGATCTCGGCCCTGCTGTATTGGGGTGCGGTCTCACTGGGTCTTGTCTCTAACTTCTACATCTTGGTGAGCGGCACGTTCCCCATCTTTGTTCAGGGCTTTGTCCAGTGCCTCGACCCGCGCATCTGGGTGTTTACGATCGTTTTGATCGTGGTCATGGCTGTGGTCTGGTACCCGTTCTTTAAGGTGTACGATAACCAGCTCCTGGCTCAGGAGCAGGAGAACGCCGCGGCAGCTTCTGCCGAGGATGCTGAGTAGCATGAGTTACTTTGACAGAACGTCTGCCGCCGGTATGCCCGAGGGCTTTTTGTGGGGTGGTGCCCTCGCCGCCAACCAGGCCGAAGGGGGCTGGAACGAGGGCGGCCGCGGCATGTCGCACTCCGACCTGATCCCACAGGGTTCCGACCGCTGGGATGTAATGTTTGGCAGGCAAAAGCCCGTGGACGATCCGGACAGGCTGTATCCATGCCGCTGGGGCAACGACTTCTTCCATCATTGGCACGAGGATGTCGAGCTCTTTGCCGAGATGGGCTTTAAGTGCCTGCGTCTTTCAATTTGCTGGAGCCGTATTTTTCCCACAGGGATGGAGACCGAGCCCAACGGCGAGGGCTTGGAGTTTTACCGTCAGGTATTCGAGGCACTGCGCGAGCATGGAATCGAGCCGCTTGTGACGCTGTCGCACTACGACTATCCGTTGGCTCTGGTCGAGCGCTATGGTGGCTGGCAAAGCCGAGAGATGATCGAGCGGTATGCGCACTACGTCGAGACCGTCGGACGCGCGTACCAGGGCCTCGTGCGTTATTGGCTTACGTTCAACGAGATCAACAGCGTGGCGCTGTCCTATCTCAACGCGGGTGTCACGCTCGAGGATGAGCGTGACCGTGCAGCCGTGACCGCGGCGTTCTCGCACCATATGTTTATGGCGAGCGCTCGCGCTGTCGAGATTCTGCACAAGATCGATTCCGCAAACAAGGTGGGTTGCATGGTCGCTGCCGGTGCGACCTATCCGTACCGTTGTGCGCCCGAGGACGTATGGCTTGCGTATGAGGAGGACCGCGGCCGCTACTTCTACACAGACGTGATGGCTGCGGGCGCCTATCCTGCTTGGAAGCTGCGTGCACTCGAGAAAGAGGGTGTTCACGTGCCCTTTGAGCCGGGCGATACGGAGTATCTGGCAGAGCATACGGTCGACTTCATCTCGTTCTCGTACTATTGCTCGCGCTTGGTGTGCGCCGATGATCAGGTGATCGCCGAGAAGGCGGAGGGCAACGTGTTCCCGACGTTGCGCAATCCGTACCTCAAGGATAAAGAGACTGCCTGGAAGTGGCAGATCGATGCGCTGGGTTTGCGCGTGACGCTTGCCGGCTACCACGATCGTTACCATCTTCCGCTCTTTATCGCCGAGAACGGTGTGGGCGGACTCGATGCGCTGGAAGACGGCAAAGTCCACGATGCGTATCATATTGATTACCTGCGAAGGCATATTCTTGCGCTGCGCGATGCAATTGTCGAGGACGGTGTTGACCTGATGGGATACACGCCGTGGGGCTGTATCGATTTGGTGTCGGCCTCGACGGGGCAGATGAAGAAGCGCTATGGCTTTGTTTATGTTGATGCCGATGATATGGGCAAAGGCACGTTCGATCGCTACCGAAAGGACAGCTTCTGCTGGTACCAAAAGGTCATTGCATCAAATGGCGAGGACTTGAGTTAACTCTTGCAGGTCTGTTGCCCCCGCGGTCCGCTTCGGCCGCGGGGGCTTTTGTTATTGAGGCGGCTGTTCATGAGGAGCATTGCAGGCTGCGGAAACCCGGCACTTGGGGACGTTCCTTTCCTGCCGGCAGCTTGGGACAGTCCTTAAAGGCCGCATCGATCAACTGCGGAAAGCACATCCCAGAATGAGCGTCCAACATGGGGTGCGGTTTCCCTTGAGGCCCTCAATCGGAAAATGCATCCCGGATTATTGTCGAAAAGCGGTCCCTAGTTTCCCAAACGGGCCGCTAACGGAAAGCGCACCCCGCTATTGGGCCCCAAAGCAGGATGCGCTTTCCGTGCTGGCAGTTCCAAGCAGTTCGGGATGGCCCTTTTCGTCTGCTCTCGGCCGGCGTCCGTAAGGCTGTCCCCGACGACCACTCATTTAAGCCTGTCCCCAATGATTTTTAAGCCTGTCCCCAATGATTAGTAGTAGGCCCACATGGCTTCGACTTCGTTAAGGACCTCTACGACACCCCAGCGGCGGGCGCTGCGGCTGGCCGAGTTGGGGTCGAAGACTTCAATCTGGTCGGCGTCGTCAATACCGTAAAGCACAATGTAGTGGCCCACGTTGGTAAAGGTGCCCGGCCGAACGGCGGCGATGACGGGCGCTCCCGAACGCAGCGCCTGAGTCATCGAGTCACGATCGTTATGGAGTTCCGTTCCGTTAAGTCCCAACTGCCACGCGCCGCTCGTCATAAAAGACCATTCGGTTGCACCGGTGGGGGCGTAATTGCCCGCCTCGGAAAGCGCGCACATATCGACGGGGGTCATATCGGTGCGTCCCGTCTTAAAGATATAGACCATGGTGAGGCACGTGGGCCCGCATGCATTTTGGCGGATGGTGCCGCCGGCGTAAGGCAGCTCCGACCACGCAGGGTCGATCTGATAGATATGGGGCATCGTGCCGGCTTGCCATTGCGAGCGCGGGGTCGAAAAGGCGAAAGAATAACCGGGCGCGACGGGGGCCTTGAGCAGCTTGTCCTCGGCGGTGGGCTCGAGACCGGCCGAGCCGTGGGACATACAGGAGCTCATAAGCACAAAGACCAGACAGGTGAGGATAGAGCACAGTGCGAGGCGAAGCCGACGAGCCGGCAGGGCGGGGGCATTCACGTACGATGTCGAGCGGTAAGGCTTGCCGTCGCGTCCGCCTTGGGGATGCGACAAGAAGCGGTTGATATGGATGCCGGGCTGACGCGCGCCGTTGCGGCGCAGTTGCGGAACCTCGGCCTGGCGCTGTCGAGTGCGCGCGCCCAGGCGGCTATCTTGCTGCGCGCTTGTGCCCGTGCTCGGACGGCCACTCTGCCGTGTTCTGCTTGTCTGCTGCCGAGACGAAGGCCTGGGTTGCTCTTGAGGGCGTTGCGGATTGCTGCTCGTGGCACTTCTTGGCGTCGGCGTGGTACGGCCAGCAAGGCGAACGCTTTGTCGCCGTCGATCACCGTCGTTGTATCCGTATGCCATTCGTACCGCCTTGTCTCATGTATAACCTGTCTATCCTACAAAAAAGATGCGCAACAAATGGGTCTGCGCGTCAAAAGCTCGGTAAACGGTACGAAAGGCGTAAAACACACGGCCTTAAAAACATCTCTCTATGCGTCCGATGAGCGTACGCCCGTCGGACGGGCGGCAACAATGAGCGGCAAACCGTGCCGTTCGTCCCAAAAACGGCGCCGCTCGTTTTGCAGTTCTGCCTTCGGTCGAGCCACAAGCGGCGCTGCTGTGCCAAGGCCGTATTGTAAAGCCACGAAATAAAAGCGCGCGGCAAAACAGACCGCGCAAGGGGTGACGCCAAAGAGGCGTCAATAAGGAAAGGAGGGGAACAATGGCGGACAAGAACGCAGAAGTTGCAGTCGAAGGTAACGGTGGCATGAAGAAAACGCTTTCGCTCTGGAACTTCTTCACCATCGGTTTCGGTGCCATCATCGGTACCGGTTGGGTTCTGCAGGTCGGCGACTGGATGGTCGTGGGCGGCGGTCCCGTTCCCGCTATGATCGCATTCCTCTTGGGTGCAATCTTCCTCGTGCCCGTCGGAGCTGTTTTCGGTGAGCTCACGGCTGCTATCCCCATCTCGGGCGGCATCGTCGAGTATGTCGATCGTAGCTTTGGCCGTACGCTGAGCTACATCACCGGTTGGCTCCTGGCCCTGGGCAACGGCATCCTGTGCCCGTGGGAGGCAATCGCCATCTCGACCCTCGTGTCCGAGATGTTCGGCAGCCTGCCCGGTCTTGAGTGGCTGCGTGCCGTCAAGCTTTATACCATCCTGGGTGCCGACGTTTACCTGTTCCCGACGCTGATCGCGCTCGGCTTTGCAGTCTACGTCATCTTCCTCAACTTCCGCGGTGCCAGCTCGGCCGCCAAGCTCCAGGCCTTCCTGACCAAGGCCCTGCTCTGCGGCATGCTGCTTGCCATGGGCGTCTCGCTGTTCACCGGTTCGCCGGAACACGCCATGCCCGTGTTCTCCCAGGTCACCGGCGCTGGCGGCGGCAAGCCCGCTACCGAGGGCACCAGCCTGTTCGCCGGCATCGTGTCGGTCCTGGTTCTGACCCCGTTCTTCTACGCCGGTTTCGACACCATTCCTCAGCAGGCTGAGGAAGCGGCCGAGGGCCTCAACTGGAACAAGTTCGGCAAGATCATCTCCCTAGCCCTGCTGGCCGCAGGCGGCTTCTACATGGTCTGCATCTACTCGTTCGGCACCATCCTCGACTGGCATGAGTTTGTTAAGAGCCCGGTTCCCGCGCTTGCCTGCCTCAAGGGCATCAACATGCTTCTGTACCTGGCCATGCTCGTCATCGCCACGCTTGGACCCATGGGCCCGATGAACTCCTTCTACGGCGCCACGAGCCGCATCATGCTCGCCATGGGCCGCAAGGGCCAGCTGCCCGAGAAATTCGCCGAGGTCGATCCCAAGTCCGGCGCTCCCAAGCTCGCCTGCGTCGTCCTGGGCGTCATCACCGTCATCGGTCCGTTCCTGGGCAAGAACATGCTCATTCCTCTGACCAACGTGTCGGCCCTCGCCTTCATCTTCTCCTGCGGCATGGTCGCCCTCGCTTGCCTGCGCATGCGCTTCACCGAGCCCGACCTGCCTCGTCCCTACGAGGTGCCCGGCGGCAAGTTTGGCATCTGCCTCGCTGTCGCTGCCTGCGCCGTCATCATCGGCCTGCTCGTGATCCCGTTCTCTCCCGCCTCCCTCAACATGGTGGAGTGGAGCATCGTGATCGGCTGGCTGGCCATTGGCCTGGCCCTCATGGCCTTCACCAATTCCCGCAAAAAGTAACGCCTAGCCGGGGCGGATCGGGTGCGCGGGATCCTCTCTTCCGCGCACCGAACCCGGCACCACTTGGGTAGTTTTGTGAGGCCTTAACCCAACACGGCCTCGCCCACTATATGGATCCATAAGGAGGAACCATGTCCACTAAGTATGCAATCGTTGGCGGCAAGCTCATCGACGGTACCGGTGCCGAGCCGGTCGAGAACTCCCTCGTTCTCGTCGACGACAACGGCAAGATCGAGTACGCCGGCACTATGCAGGACCTTCCCGAGGGCGTTGAGGTTATCGACGCCGCCGGCAAGACCGTCCTTCCCGGCCTGATCGACACCCACCTGCACTTCTCGGGCAACCTGACCGACGATGACACCGATTGGGTCATGCAGCCGCTCCTCGAGAAGCAGGCCGTCGCCGTCAAGCAGGCCTACGACTGCCTCACCCACGGCCTCACCACCGTCTGCGAGATCGGCCGCTTTGGTATCCAGATCCGTGACTGCATCGACAAGGGCGTCTTTAAGGGCCCGCGCGTTCTGGCCACCGGCCTGGGCTTCTGCCGCGTTGCCGGTCACGGCGACTCCCACCACTGCACCCAGGAGCTCAACAAGGAATCCCACCCCTGGGGCGACCAGGTCGATGGTCCTTGGGATCTGCGCAAGGCCGTCCGTCGTCGCCTGCGCGAGAACCCCGATGCCATCAAGATCTGGGCTACCGGTGGCGGCATCTGGCGCTGGGACTCCGGTCGCGACCAGCACTATTGCTCCGAGGAGATCCAGGCCGTGGTCGAAGAGGCAAAGATGGTCGGCATCCCCGTGTGGAGCCACTGCTACAACAACCACGCCGCTGCCTACGATTCCGTTCGCTTTGGCTGCGAGCAGCTGATCCACGGTTTCGATATCGATGAGCGCACCATGGACCTCATGGCCGAGCAGGGCACCTTCTTCACGCCGACGATCGCCTTCCTGCCCACCTGGTACGCCACCTATCCGCCCGTCTACGTCCCCGAGCTGCACGACAAGTACGAGGGCACCCTGGTCGAGAAGGAGCTGCAGCGCAACTACGACTGCCTGCGCGAGGCCAAGAAGCGCGGCGTCGTCATGACGATCGGCTCCGACTCCTTCTCCTTCGTCACCCCGTACGGCACCTGCTCCATCGAGGAGATGTACGAGTTTGTCGACAAGATCGGCTTCACCCCGGTCGAGACCATCACCTGCGCTACCCTCAACGGTGCCAAGATGTGCCACATCGAGGACGAGACCGGTTCCATCGAGGCCGGCAAGTGCGCCGACCTGCTGGTCGTCAACGGTGACGTCGCCGCCGACATCCACGTGCTTAACACCGACAACATGGACGTCATCATGAAGGACGGCTGGATCGTCGAGGCTGGCACCTTTGGCGAGGCCAACAAATACAGCGCCTAAGATACCGTTTGTCGATGGCTGGATGTAAAACACAGTTTTTGATTGCATAATGCAATGGAGAGGGTCGCTTGCGGCCCTCTTTATTGCTATGGGTGCTACGGACAAGAGGGGATGACGGTGGATTTAAACAGGCTGATTCTGGGCAAGAGCTACAACTCTACCAAGGTCTTTCGTACGGCCCAGCATGTGGTTCAGGCCATCCTGCTCGGTGTTGTCGTTCCGGCGCTTATCCTGCTGCTTATCTGGGATTTAACCGATAATCCCAATCCCGTTCCGGGCGTTGTCGTTATTGCCGGCCTGGTCATGCTGTGCTTCTTTTTCTCGTATGTCTTTGTGGTCCCCGACGACCTCACATCGAGCGCAACCGACCGTACGCTCGCCATCGCATCAAAAATATTCGCCTACACGTCGCGTGGCCTTACGCCCGAAGCTGCCCTGGGCGCCTCCAAAATCATTCTGTCCGAAACTATCGCCTCGGCCATCTGCTTCACCGACGGCAAGCAGGTGTTGGCAAGCTGGGGCGAGGACTCGGCAAAGTGCCCTGCCGGCACCCCGGTCGTGCTCAAGACCACGCTCAACGTGATCGAGTCCGGCGAACAGAGTGTATTTTCGCGCGACGCCTCCAATGAGACGGGTGGCTATTTTCCCCGCCTGCGCGCCGGTATTGTCGCACCGCTTACCGTGCGCGGGCATTGCGTGGGTACGCTCGAGCTATACTATCCCCGCCTGAGCAGCATCGATATGCGCCAGACGGCGTTGGCCTCGGGCTTTGCCGATCTTATTTCCACGCAGCTCGCCAGCTTTGAGCTCGAGCGCCAGGACGAGCTTACGGCCCGCGTGGAGCTGCGCGCCCTGCAGTCGCAGGTCGACCCGCATTTTCTCTTCAATACCATCAGCACGATCGTGTCGCTCGTGCGAACCGAGCCCGACAAGGCGCGATCGCTGCTGATCGACTTTTCCAATTACTATCGTCAGACGCTTTCTGACTCCGATACGCTCACCACGCTCGAGCATGAGGTGGAACAGGGCACTCGTTATATCAATCTTATGCAGGCCCGGTATGGCGACGGCCGTCTGCGCGTCTCGGTCGACATCGACTTTGAGGTGCGCGACAGCCTGGTACCGCCGTTTATCTTGCAGCCGCTGCTCGAAAACTGCATCAAGCATGCGCAGCGCGAGACCGAGCCGCTTACTATTCATGTTAGGGCTTTTGAGACCGATGACGGCCTGGAGATCATCGTCGAAGATGACGGCATCGGCATGAGCGAAGAAGTCTGCGCGCACCTGTTTGAGCAGCATCGTCGAGAGGAGCCCGAGAGCATTACCGCCGACGGCTCCATCAAGCGAGGCTGCGGCCTGGCACTCTTCAACGTGCTTCAGCGCATCCATTTCTTTTACGGAGAAGATTCTGGCATGCGCGTGAAGTCCCAGGAGGGCGTGGGGACGCAGGTCATCGTTGAGTTGAACGGCGAGCCGCATGAGCCGGCGCCGATGACGGTGTAGCGCGCGGTTGGATTGAGAGAAAAAAGAGGGGAAGCGCATATGTCCGAGGGATGGAACATCTTGGTGGTTGATGACGAGCCTCCTATTAGGGCTGAGCTACGTTATCTGTTGGAAAAGGATGCGCGTGTGGGCCAGATTGCCGAGGCGGGCAATGTCACCGAGGCTGTGGAATCGATCCTGTCGAACAAGCCCGACGTCTTGTTTTTGGATATCACGATGCCCGGCCGCTCGGGAATCGAGCTTGCCGAGACGCTGCAGAACCTAAAGACGCCGCCGGTCGTGGTGTTTGTGACGGCATTTGCCGAGTATGCGGCCGATGCCTATAACCTCGATGCCGTCGATTACATCGTCAAGCCAGTCGAGGATGCCCGCCTGTCAAAGGCGCTCGACAAGATCGAGACCGCTCTGGGCGCTCGCCGTGTCGTCCATGCTCCGAGCCAGCCATTGCGCCTGACGGTGGATCGTGGGGGTAAAAAGGTGTTCATTCCCGTGGCGGATGTCTGCTACTTTGAGGCACGCGCCGATTTTTGCAACGCCGTCTGCGCCGAGGGAACATACCTGATCAATGAGTCGATTTCCTCGCTCGAGCGGCGCCTGGCCTCCGAGGGCTTTATCCGTGTCCACCGCAGTTATCTGGTCAATTTGGAAGACGTGCACAATGTCGAGATCGGCTCCACGGGCCTGATGGAGCTCAGGTTCGATCGCGTGACCTCGACGGTGCCCGTGTCCCGCCGTCGCGCCGCCGAGGTTAAGACGCACCTGGGGCTTGCGTAAGCGGTCCGCACGCCACCGTTTACCGCCGCAGGTTTGGCACGGGCGCGCGGTGGGCATAATGGGTGGCATCGAATGAAATCGAAAGGATCATTATGCCTGCGCTCATTACGCATCATCTGTTTGGCGAGGAAAGCATCGACCGTCTTCCGCAGGGCGTTATCACGTCCGACGAGGAGCGTATTGCCTTTATCCTGGGCAACCAGGGCCCCGACCCGTTTTTCTTCCACATGCTCACGCCGCGCGTTTCCGATTGCACGTTGCTTGCTCAGGTCATGCACCGCTCGCGTATGTCGCGCCAGTTCTCGTGTCTGCGCGACGGCGTGTCGCACCTGCAGCCGCGCGATGCCAACCTGGGTCGCGCCTTTGCGCTGGGCCTGCTGTCGCACTATGTGCTCGACCGCAATGCCCACCCCTTTGTCTACGAGCAGCAGTTTGGCATTGTGGACTCCGATCCCGAGCTCGAGGCTTCGGGCAGCCAAGTTCACGCCGTGCTCGAAAGCGACCTGGACGTGCTGATGCTGCAGCTCAAGCGCGATGGGGCAACGGTCGAGGATTATCCGCCGGCGGGCGAGATCGTCACGACCGACCGCATCAATCGTGTTGCCGGCGTGCTGATGAGCTACGTCGCCGGGCGCGTGTACGGTATCGATATCCCGGCGGGGGAGTACGCCGGCGCCGTAGCCGACATGCAGCTGCTCTACCGCACTATCGAGCCGGCCGGTTCGGCCAAGACGCGCGCGATTGCCCTGATCGAGGGCTTGGTGCACGATTATTCGCTGCTCGACGGCCTTGCGCACCGTGTGACGACCGAGCTGCCCGAGCGTACCGGCAACCTGGGCCACTTGGCATGGAAGAACCCCTTTACCGACGAGGTCTCGAACGAGAGTTTCCCCGAGGTCTTTGACCGCGCGCTGGTCGATTACGAGTGCACGGTCGCCCGCTTTATCGAGACCGGCGATATGGAAGCCGTGACCAACCACGTCAATTACAGCGGTCGCGTGCTCGACGTCGACGAAGAGTTCGACCGCGAAGAGTAGGGCTCGTGCGTGCCCCTTTGCCGAATCCTTACCGGCGCCTCTGGACAATTGGGGTACGATGAACTAACTGCATATCGGGCGAATACGAAGGGGCCCTGTCCATGAAATACACCAAGCTCGAGCGTAACTGGGTTATGTACGATGTGGGCAACTCGGCCCTCGTGCTGCTCAATACCTCGGTGGTGCCCATCTACTTTAACGCCATCAATACCGGTGCTTCCTCGGCAGACCTGGTGGTCGCTTGGGGCAACGCGCAGACGATTGCCTCGCTAGTCATTGCCATGCTCATGCCCATTCTGGGCGCGCTTGCCGATTACGCCGGCAACAAGATCAAGTTCTTCTTGGGCTTCTTCCTCACGGGCCTGGTCCTTTGCCTGGCGCAGGCTATCCCAATGTCCGCCATGGCATTTTTGACCGTGTACGTGCTGTGCACCATCGGCCTTAACTCTTCTATGACGTTCTACGACGCCATGCTGCCCGACATTACCACCGACGAGCGCATGGACGCCGTGTCCAGCTCGGGCTATGCCTGGGGTTACATCGGTTCCACCGTACCGTTCATCATCTGCCTGGCGCTTATCATGGGTGGCCCCGCTCTCGGCGTCCCCACCATGCTGGCAACGCGTCTGTCGTTTATCATTACCGGTGCCTGGTGGCTCATCTTTACCCTGCCGCTCATTCGCACCTATAAGCAAAAGTACGGTCGCGAGCGCGGTCCCCAGGACACCATCGGCCACATCGTGGGCGGTGTGTTCTCCGAGGTCGGACACACCATGCGCGAGATCGCCCACAACAAGACCGTGCTGGTCTACATGATCGCGTTCTTCTTCTACATCGACGGCGTGCACACGGTCATTTCCATGGCAACCAGCTACGGCTCGGCTCTGGGTATCGATTCGACCCAGCTGGTGCTGGCGCTGCTCGTCACGCAGTTTGTGGCCTTTCCGTCCGCCATCATCTACGGCAAGCTCGCCGGACGCGTGGGCACGCTCAACATGATTCTGGTGGCGGTCGCCGCCTACATGGGCATTGTGCTGTTCGCCGCGTTCTTCCTAAAGACCGCCTTTGAGTTCTGGGTGCTTGCCATTATGGTCGGCCTGTTCCAGGGCGGCGTGCAAGCGCTCAGCCGTAGCTACTTTGGCCGCATTATTCCCAAGGAAAAGTCCAACGAGTACTACGGCTTCTTTGACATCTTTGGTCGTTATGCAAGCGTTATGGGCACCTTCCTGGTGTCGGTCGTCACCTCGCTGACCGGCAACCCGTCGCTGGGCGTCCTTTCCATTGGTGTGCTGCTGGTCGTTGGCTTTATGCTGCTGGTCCGCCTGTCCCGCATGACTCGGGCGGCAGAGCATGCCGCATAGGAGCGAGCGGCTATTGTGCCTGTCCACGGTACTCTTTTGGGGTTATCCGCAATAAACATTGCGACTTGCGAGCAATGATTTGCCCAAGTGGGTATGATGGAATCAGCTAGGTCGCGGGGCGTCGCCTGTGTTTGGCGGCGTCCCGTTTTTGTGTTGCAGGGAGGGTAAGGCATGAACGCCACGGTCGTGATTCCAACGTATTGGGCGGGTGATGACGCTTGCGCAAACGCCCCTGGCACCTATGATCATTCGACGCGACTCAACGCCGACAATCCCGAACTCGACCGCTGCCTGGCCTCGCTTGAGCAGGTACGTGACATCCCGCGCATCATCCTTTTGGTGGTCTGTCCCGTTTCTGCCACAGCCGATGTGTCGCTGCGCGTGCACGAGATTGTCGACGCGCATCCCACGCTCAAGGTCACCGTTGTCACCAACACCCAGGCCTCGCGCATCGCAGACCGGGTTGCTCAGATCGCGCCTAAGGGTTCGGGCGAGTGCGTGAGCCTGCGAGGCTACGGTGCCATCCGCAACATGGGGCTAGCTTGTGCCGCTGTGCTGGGGCATGACGCGGTTATCTTTTTGGATGACGATGAGACTGTCATCGATGCCGACTTTATGAAGCGCGCGACCTACGCGCTGGGTCAGCAGACGCGTCAGGGCCTGCCGATCTTGGTCAAGA
The DNA here is from genome assembly GCF_003475115.1 of Collinsella sp. AF37-9. Classification (NCBI taxonomy): domain Bacteria; kingdom Bacillati; phylum Actinomycetota; class Coriobacteriia; order Coriobacteriales; family Coriobacteriaceae; genus Collinsella; species Collinsella sp. AF37-9. The sequence goes on from NZ_QROQ01000015.1 coordinate 52,224, forward strand.
GCGGCTATTTCTACGATCGCGACGGCTCGCCGCTGGCTCCCACGGACAAGGCGGGCATCTGCCATCGTTGGTGGACCAAGCGCATCGAGTTCAACCGTTGGATGAAAAAGGCGCTCTCGGGCACCCGCATCTCGCGCTCCAACTACGTGTGCGGCGGCCTGATGGCCCTGCACGCCCGCGCCTTTACGCGTGTGGCCTTTGACCCGTTTATCACCCGCGGCGAGGACTTGGATTACCTCTTTAACATGCGTATGTTTGGCTACGACGTGTGGTTTGATAACGAGTGGACCGTGCGCCATCTGCCTCCGGAGTCCGAAAAGCGCTCACCGCGCTTTATGCAGGATGTATACCGTTGGTACTACGAACGGGCCAAGTTGACGTTCGCCGCGCATCAAAAGGAGCTCATCCCCGTTACGGCGGCATCGCTCATGCCCTACCCGGGCCCGTGGATTTCGCGCGAGCTCGACGACCGCGTGCGCAAGACCGCTATGGTCCGCAGCGTGTTTACCCGCGAGCATGAGGGCTACCTGCGCATTTGGCGCCATGGTATCGGCGAGGCAAAGGCCTATGCGCGCCAAAACGCTGCAAGCTACCTGCGTTTCCAGAGCTTTTGGCCCAAGATCATGGACGGGCTTTGGCGTGACGCACAACTGATCAGTATCCTGGAGGGGGCCGAATGATCGACCGCCGCGCCCAGTGCGATAGTTCAATATCAATCTTTCGCATCATTGCCGTTGCATGCGCCATTTGCGTGCTGGTGTACTTTATTTTTGCCTTGGTGACCGGTATCGAGCCGATCGCCACGGTGATTGCCTGCGCGCTGCTGTGCATCTTTCTGTGCATCTTTATCTTTTTGACGCTCAATCCCGATTCGGTGCGCTCCCAGTACACCGAGGAGACGCTCTCGGTGGCCTCGGCCATGCTCGAGGACATTAAGGGCGGTCTGACGCAGGAGTCGGCGCGTTTGGTGTGCCGGCGCATTTTGCCCGAGACGCGCGCCATGACGGTGGCCATCACCGACGAGGACAACGTGCTTGCCTGCGCGGGCGAGTTTGAGGAAAAACTGCTGCCCGATACTCCCATCCACACGCTTGCCACACGCTACGTTATCGAACATGGCATCGTGCAGTCGTTCAACCGTATGGTGGATGTCGTGGGCTCGGACGGCTCGCACAACCAAGTTCCCGCCGGCATTATCGCCCCCATCAAGGTGGGCGATCGTACCGTCGGCACGCTCAAGTTCTACTACAAGACCCCGCGCGCCGTCGACCGTACCCAGTATGCGCTTGCCTCGGGCTTTGCCGAGATCTTGTCCACGCAGCTCGCCATCCACGAGCTCGAGGTGCAAAAGGAACTCACGGCGCGCGCCGAGGTGCGTGCGCTGCAGGCGCAGATTAACCCGCACTTCCTGTTCAACACGCTGAACACCATTGCATCGTTTACGCGCACCGACCCGCTGCGGTCCCGCGAACTGCTTCGTGAGTTCTCATCGTTCTATCGTGCTACACTCGACAACTCGGGATCGCTTATTCCGGTCTCGCGCGAGGTCGCACAGACCAAGCGCTACCTTACCTTTGAGAAGGCCCGCTTTGGCGAGGACCGCGTGCTTGCGACGTTCGATGTGTCCGAGGACGTGGAAGATACGCTGGTGCCGGCGTTCGTGATCCAGCCGATTGTCGAGAACGCCGTACGTCATGGTATGGGCGATGACGACGCCCTGAGGATCGACGTGACCGTTCACCAAGACGGCGAGGATGCAATCTTGATTGCCGTGGCCGATAATGGCGTGGGCATGGATGAGGGTACCGCCGCCAGACTGTTTGACGAGCGCTCTGCCCGTCCCGACGCCAGCTCTCCCCAGGGTGGCGGCGCCGGTGTGGCCATGCACAATATTTCGGAGCGCATCCATCGCTTTTATGGGCCGCACTCCTATACGCGTGTCGAATCGGCGCCGGGCAAGGGCACCAAAGTGCTCCTTCATCTTGATTTGTCAGAGAGCATCTTTGACATTCAAGAGTAAAATAAAAGGCTACGGGCTCAACGTCATGCGACGGATGCCCGGCGTAGTTAGTTGACGAAAGGTTTTATCCCTATGCTGCGTGCGATGATTGTGGATGATGAGGCGCCGGCTCGCTCGGAGCTTCGCTTCCTGCTCGAGCAAACGGGCAAGATCGGCACGATCACGGAGGCGTCGAGCGTCCGCTCCGCCATCGAGATGCTTATGGAAAGTCGCGTGGATGTCGTGTTTCTCGATATCTCGATGCCCGGTGCCTCGGGCCTGCAACTTGCCGAGGCGCTGCATAAGCTCAAAAATCCGCCGGCGATCGTGTTTGTGACTGCGTATAGCGACCATGCGGTCGAGGCATTCGACGTGGATGCCGTCGATTATCTGATGAAGCCGGTCGAGGAAGCTCGCTTGGATCGCGCGATCGAGAAGGTCATGCAACGCGCCAAGCCGGTTACGGACAGCAAGGTGACCATCGAGCGTATCCCGGTGGAAAAGGGCGGCCGCAAGGTGCTCATTCCCGTGGACGACATTCGCTTTATCATGGCCAAGGACGATTACTCCTGCATCTATACCGTCGATGATCGCTTTTTGTCGACGACCTCGCTGGCGCAGTTTGAGGCCAAGCTCTGCGACTTTGGCTTCTTCCGTGTTCACCGCCGCTATATCGTCAACTTGGCGTGCGTTACGGACGTCGAGACGGTGCCCTCGGGCGCCATCCAGCTGGGCATTACGGGCGTCGACGAACGCGTGCCGGTTTCGCGCCGCCGCGTCGTGCCGCTCAAGAAGGCCTTGAGTCTCTAGCACACTGGCCCCGCAGCCCTGTAGACCCATCGTCTGCGGAGCCGTGGGGCCTTTTTTGTATGTATCTGCCGAATCGTTTTTTGCGGAAGGGATCCCATGAACAGTGCAAGCGCCAAGCGTATCGACATCATCTCGGACACCCACGGCTATTTATCGCCTGCGCTCTTGGATGAGCTTGAGGGCGCAGACCTGATCATCCACGCCGGCGACCTTACGTCAGAGATGGACTACGAGCACCTATGCACCATCGCCCCCGTGCGGGCCGTACTGGGCAACAACGATTGCTACCGCGACTACGGCCCCGATGTAGACCGTCTTGCGCTCTTTACTTACGAAGGCCTCAAATTCGCCGTAGCCCACTACCGCGAAGACCTCCCAGTGGGATCGGTGGACGTAGCCATCAACGGCCACACCCACGTAACCAAAGAAGCCCAAGTGGGCCGCTGCCTAGTTCTCAACCCGGGCAGCGCCAGCTACCCCCGAGGCACCCGAGGCCCCACCATGGCCAGAATGCTCGTCAAAGACGGCAAGATTATAAGCACCAAGTTTATTGACCTAGACTAACCGCAACAAAAACGGGGGATGCAGATGCGTTCCCCGTTTCCATTTGAGCCAATGGCCGAGCTTCAACAAAAACCTTAGACACCCCCGCCGCGGAGAACGGGGCCGCCGAGCCGCGAAGCGGCGAGCAACAACAACGGCTCGAACAATGTGACGGCAGGGAGGGTCTCCGGGGCCGGCGGGCGCGGGTTAAGTTTGTCGCGAGTTCCGCACGCAAAGGAAAGCACTTAATGTGC
>NZ_QROQ01000016.1:0-25659 GCF_003475115.1 Collinsella sp. AF37-9
CGACGGACCTCGGGACGCTCTTACACCACGTCTGCGCGCGCCACCCCCGTGTCACCAACCTGATGCTTAGTTATTCTACATTTGTTTATTATCTTCTTACTTTATGCCGCCTCCGAGTCCTAAATTCCTTGATTTTGCTGTTACTGATTTAGTGACAGTACTCATATTTGCCATATTTTGGCCAGGGCATATGATTAACCCCCTAATTTCGACGTGAATTAGACCGGCTTAAGCCCAAAACACGCCCGCAGCGTGTTAAGCAACGCCTCTTGCTTCTTCCTGCGGGCATCGACACGATTCCGATACCGCTTTCGCATGCGCTGGTAGATGCGCCATGCGAGGGCTTCCATCGCTTCCATGTCGCAGAGCATCTCGTTGTTGACTGTCGCAACCTCGATTCCCATGGCAATAAAGCCTGTATTGCGCTTTTCGTCGTGGATACGCCCGCCCCGGGAGGAATGGCCCAGCTCGCCGTTGTATTCAAGGTCAAACCGGGCTGCCTCCTGATATGCATCGCAAACTGCATGCGGCATCCCCGAGATTGCCTGCGCGCGGTCATCGAACTCGATCTTGTAGTCGGTCTTAAAAGGACCGCAGGCAAATCCGCCATAGGAATACGGAAGCGAAAACAGAGCGAGCATGATGCACTCCATGGGCGAGCGCAGGTTCTCTGACAGGTAGGGGCACAGGCGCAGCAGCTGTTTAGCGGCACTCCCCTTGCATCCGGAAAGGTATTTTTCCAGTCGATCAGGCGTCAGCACCGGCTCGACTTCAAAGTAGCCCACGTCTGCTGGCTGGTCCTTGTCCTTTGCAAGTTTATTCGCAACAGGCGAGGTGTAGGGAGGCAGATACTTCCCGCGGTCGCTCAGTGAAATCTTAGAGCACAGCTCCTGGGCCAGGGCAAACGCCTGGATGCAGCCGACCTCGCGCGCAACGGCAACACAAAGAGCCTCGGAAGATAGGCTGTACACCCCCGGTTCCACCTCTAGAATCGAGCCGGCGGGCAACTCGGAACACACGGACCAGTCTACGCCAGGCATGCGGCGGCGCTGCGCCGCAGATCCCACCAGCAAGCACAGATCTTCTTGCACCTCGCCACTTTTGGCTCCAATTCGCACCAAGTCAGGAAGATAGATATCCTCGGTCGAGGGCGACGACGTGCGCAGCACACGGCGCTCTTCATCGGGATTAAGGTCCTTCCAGCTGATATAGCCCATCTGCCGGCGCTCGGCGCGCATCATGCGCAGCGCCGAGGCGCCTGTTAGGATTACGGAAGCCGCTAGCTGTTCGCCTGTCGGCTCGTTGCGCCGCTCAATCTTCACTGCCACAAAACCACCCCTACCAAACACGTGCGATAGCAAGGCCATCGACTGCCGCAGCGCCGGCACGCTTGAGCTCCGCCGAGGCTGCTGCCATGGTCGCGCCCGTGGTGATAACGTCATCGATAAGCAGTAAGCGGCGGCCGTGCACGTCCTCAACCGTCTCGTACATGCCTTGGGCACGCTCGCGACGCTCCTCACGACCGAGTTCGCGCTGGTCGCCATGCCCGTACTTGACGAGGGCATCGAGCAGGGGAACACCCGACAGCTCGCAAAATGGGCGCGCAATGGCCTCCATATGATCAAAGCCACGCCGCCGAAACGCTGCCGCCGTCGCAGGCACAAACACCACCGCATCCGCACCGGACAGCACACCTCCTAAGCGTTCGGGCGCTACGACCTGGGCATGCAGGGCGGTGTCGTAGAGCAGCTCCGCCAGATACGGAGCCAGGCGTCGCTCGCCCGCGTCCTTGTACGCTTTAATGATGCGCGGCAGCGGATGCGCATAGACGGAGCACGCCAGGCAGCGGTCGAGCGTCTCCGCCATTGCCGAGGACGTGCCCTCGACCGAACACTCAGTGCACAGCAAATCCCCAAACGGGGCGCCGCATCGGGTACAGCTATGACGTGGGTCGATGAGCGTGAGCGCGGCCAGGCAGTCTTGGCAAATAAGCGCACCGGCGCGCTCGCAGCCGGCACATCGTGTTGGCGACAATGCCTCGAGTGCCTCGCGTGCCGCCCGCTCGGCAAACGGCAGCAATTCGTCCGCAAACGGTAGGGCGCCGGCACCCTGCAGACGGCTCAATTTGTTCAGATGGCTCTTCAAGACACAACCCTCCCTACGTTCGGTCGCAGGGAGGGTTGTTGATTCAGCGCTATGATACCCCGATGCCCTCGGGGCAAGGCGGGCTAAATCCGCTCGCGGGCGTTATTCGCCGGCGGGCGGTTGTGGTGCGGACGAAGACGGGGTCGAGCCCTCGCCACCATCCTGGCGCGGCTTGCGGGAACGGCGACGACGACGGCGCTTTTGACCCTGGTCGGCCGAGCCCTCGCCACCACGATCTTCGCGCGGCTCGCACTCGTCGCGAGCGGCACCACGCGAAGCCTTGGCAGCCGCTCCCCCGCCATCTCCGGGACGCCGGCGCGTGACCTTGACCTCGCCATCCGAGACCTGATCGGCCACGGAGGGCACTGAGGGCTTCTGTTGCGCGCCCGAGGAATGGCGACGGCGCGGACGCGGCGCGCGCTCATCCTCGCCGCGTGACTTGCCGCCCTTGTCGACAGGCGCATCGGAACCCGAGGGACCCTTGGAAGCGGCACCAGCCTCGCGAGCAGCTGCGGCGCGGAAGGCATCCTCGCGCTCCTCGCTCGACAGGTGACGGCGGCGACGGCGCGTGGGGTTCATGCCACCGCCGCGGTTTTGCTGCTGAGGCTGCTGAGTCTCGCGCTCGCGGGAGGAGTTCTTGCCTGCAGCTGCAGCCTCGCCGACATCGCCCGAGCCCGCGCGCTTGCGACGACGACGGCCACCGGCGGCCTCCTCGGCCTCAGGCGTTGCGGCATTGCCACGGCCCTTTCCGCGGCCACGACCCTCGCCCTGCCCCTGACCGGCGCGGGCATCGGATTCAGCATCGCGACGACGGCGCTTGGGCATCGACGTGCCAGCAAGACGGTCGGCGCTCGACAGGCCATCGCCCACGTCGACGCCGTTCTCGCGGTCGAGCTCCATGAGCGCCAGGCGCATCTCGGGCGACTCGATGCGCTCGAGCACGTCGCGCGTCACGCAGTCGGGGCGGCAGTTGCAGCCCTGCTCGGCGGCCTTCTTTTTGCAGCCCTCCGAGCAGGTCATATCGGCCAGGTTGACCTTAAAGACCTTGCCGTTCTCCAGGCGCAGCACCAGCTGCTCACGCGGCGTGTCATATTCCTGAATACGCGCCTTGCCGAGCGGCGTATCGATGAGCGTCTTCTTTTTGGGCGCACGGCTCTTAAAGTCCTTGTACGCTTCGAACTCATAGCGCAGGCAGCACATCAGGCGGCCGCAAACGCCGCTGATCTTGGAGGAATTGAGCGGCAGGTCCTGCTCTTTTGCCATGCGGATCGAGACGGGCTCAAACTGTCCGCCAAAGCGCGTGCAACAGAGCTCCTGGCCGCACTGGGCATAGCCGCCCACCAGGCGAGTCTCGTCGCGCACGCCGATCTGGCGCATGTCGACGCGAATGTGCAGCGTCGAGGACAGATCCTTGACGAGCTGGCGAAAATCGACGCGCTCCTCGGCCGCAAAGTAGAACACGGCCTTCTCGCCGCCAAACAGGTACTCGACGCCGACCGGCTTCATCTCGAGGTCGAGTTCTTTGACCAGACGGCGGAAATCGACCATGGCCTCGTCGCCCTGGATGGCAAGATCGTCGGCAAGCTGCAGGTCAATGTCGCTCGCCACGCGCAGCACGGGCTTGAGCGGCTGACCGATCTCGTCTTGCGGCACCTCGAAGGGATCGGCCGTAACCAAGCCGATCTCGGTTCCGCGCTCGGTGGAGCAAATGGCATAATCGGCCTCGAGGATATCCAGGTCCTGCGGGTCAAACCACAGGTCGCGCGAGGCGTAGGTAAACTTAACGGGTACGACTAACGGCATTTCAGTGCCTTCCTGATATCGAACAGCATGACCTCGATGGCCAGCTGGGGAGTAACGTTTCTGGCGATGTTGCACTCGGCGGTCGCGACCGCCTCGAGCGCCTGGGTGGCACCCGCAACATTGGTCGCGGCGGCAAGCCGACCGATCGTGTCGCGCACATCCTCGTTCACCACGTCAGCTGCCTCGTCCTGAAGTGTCAGCAGCACGTCGCGCATGAGCGTCCGCGCGCTCGCCAGCGCTTCCATGATACCCGAACGCTCGCGCGCGTTGAGTTCGCGCTTGTTGCGGTCCTCAAGCTGCTTCAATGCTCCACGCGACAGGTAGTCGGCATTTTGCTCGAGTACCTTTTCCTGCGTGGACTTGACCTCGGCGAGCGGCGCCTTGACGGCGACGATGAGCGACTTGGCGCGACTGAGCACGTCGGCCTCGTCGGCGGCAATGAGTGAGTCGATGGCACGGACCATCTGACGGCGGGCATCCTGGCGCTCGGCGCTCTTAAGAAACTCGATGCCGCGTGTGGGGCTTCCCGCCACGGCGACCGCCATGCGGCAACGCGCAGGGTCCTGACCGGTGGCGCGGCTCACGGCCTGCGCGGCGACGGCGGGCGACACCAGCCGAAACGGCACGCACTGGCAGCGGCTCACGATGGTGGGCAGCATCACGTCTGCCGAGGTGCCCAGCAAGATGAACATAACGCCCTCGGGCGGCTCCTCGAGTGTCTTGAGTAGTGCGTTGGCGGTGTTGGCGCGCAGTTGCTCGGCACGGTCGATGATGTAGACCTTGGCCTTGGCGCGAATGGGTGCCAGCGGCACGTCGTCGAGCAGCTCGCGGGTCTGGGCAATGAGGTAACCCGTGGCGCTCTCGGGCGTGTAATAGTGCACGTCGGGATGCGTATGTCGAGAGACGCGCACGCAGCTGTCGCATGCGCCGCAGCCGTCCTGCTCGCACAGGAAGGCTTGGGCGAGCGCCCACGCGGCGTCGAGCTTGCCCGCGCCGGGCGCGCCCAAAAACAGGTAGGCGTGCGACGCGCGACCGCTAGCGACGGCATTGGTCAAAAAGTCGCGCACGCGCTCTTGGGTGTCGAGCTTGGCCAGCAGGCTTGCCTGAGCGGGGGCCATGCTACTCGGCCTCCTTGGCAAGCGCGGCGGCAACGGCTTCCTGCGGAATGTCGAGACCATACGCGCGAACCTGCTCGACCGTCTTCTCGAAGACTTCCTCGACGGTCGCAGTGGCGTCGATGAGCTTTACGCGGTTTGGCTCCTCGGCAGCGATTGCGCAAAAGCCCTGGTAGACACGCTCCTGGAATGCCACGCCTTTTGCCTCCATGCGATCTGCCGCGCCACGGGCTGCCATGCGCAGCGCCGCCTGCTCGGGCGCGATGTGATAGACGAGTGTGAGCGCCGGGTGCGTTCCCGCGACGGCCAGGTTGTTGGCGTCGCGCACCATCTGGCGATCGAGGCCGTCGGCAAATGCCTGGTAGCAGGTCGTGGAATCGTAGAAGCGATCGCACAGGACCACCTTGCCGGCCGCAAGGGCGGGGGCTATGACCTCGTGCACCAACTGGGCACGCGCAGCCTCGTAGAGCAACAGCTCGCAGGTATCGCCCATCGCCGTGTTGGCGGGGTCGAGCAGCAGGGCGCGAATCTTTTCGCTGATGGCAGTGCCACCCGGCTCGCGCAGAGTTACGACCTGATAGCCAGCGAGTTCGAGCGCGCGGGCAAGCAGGCGCGCCTGCGTGGACTTGCCGGCACCGTCGACGCCCTCGAGCGTGATAAAGCTATGTTGAGCAGGCTCAAAAGCCATGGGCGCAGCCCCTTCCTACAAGGCGCGTAAATGCGGATATATCAACCAAGCCATGATACCCCAGGGACAGGCGCGCCCCAACGATTAGCCGGCAGTTAGGGACGTTCCTAAACTGCCGGCAGATAAGGAACGTCCCTAACTGCCGGCTTCTTGGGGCAGTGGGTATAATCGTCGTATTGCATTGAAATGTGGCGAAAGGAGTGGCAATGTCTCGGTATTGCGCCTCGTGCGGCAAGCTTCTTGAAGATAATGCCAAGTTCTGCACCTCGTGCGGTGCACCCGTTGAGCAAACAGCCGCGAGCGATAGCCAGCCCGCTTTTGAGCAGACCGGCTCCCTTGATACGCCGCAAGCCAAGGCGGACGACCCCCTCGCCTATAGCCCCGACCCCGCCGCAAGGACCGAGGCCGTCGAGACCACGCAGCGCATACCCGTCGCGAGCGGCTCGCCCCAACAGCAGCCGGCTCCCGCATACGCGCCCGCTTCGCCACAGACCCCCGCTCCCAAAAAGAGCGGCACCGGGCCGCTTATCGCCGTTATTGTTGTGCTGGTGGCGATCATCATCGCCCTGGTCGTTTTCTTTGTGATCAAGCCTTTCGACAACGCCGCCACGCAGACGACTGCCGCGGTAGCTAAGCTGCACCATGACGTCGACGACGATGACCTAAAGCCTCTCGGCGATCCCAACAGCCTGTACGACGATGATGACGATGACGACGAGGATGGTGGCGAAGCAACGCTCTCCGAGCAGAACCTCTACCGTCGCCTGAGCGAATACTACGACCTGCTCGAAGATCTCGACAGCCAGGTCCGTGGCTGCGCGCAGAACTTCAACGGCAACTATCTGGAAGAGGATCGAACCACCCGTCAAAATCTCGCCGACGTCGCCGAGCGCACGGAGGACACCATCGAGCAGTATTACGACATCGTCGAGGACCTGGACGTCCCGACGAGCTCCAAAAACTACAGCTCCTGGAAGGATATCATCGCCCTGTACGACGACCTGGATCACCGCATTGACGCAATCTGTGATGCCTGGGAGATCAGCCTGAAATACGCCAAGCCTGCGGACCACAAGAATGAGATCGTGGCGCCGCTGTCGCGCGACAACGTGGCGGGCACCAATGACAATAAGTACCGCCTAGACTTTGAGGAGCGCTATCCCGGCGCTAAGCCTGTCGAGGTGAACTAGCGCTTTGTCGTTCCCGAGCCGGCAGTTAGGGACGTTCCTAAACTGCCGGCAGAAAAGGAACGTCCCTAACTGCCGGTCAAAAAAACGAGCGAGGATCGCGGGGTCCTCGCTCGTTTTTTTGGGCAATGTTTCGACTGCGCCGTTACTTGTCGGCGGCTGCTTTCTTGGCAGTCGACTTCTTCGCGGTCGTCTTCTTGGCGGCAGTGGCTTTCTTAGCCGTCGTCTTCTTTGCCGTGCTCGCCTTGGTTGTGGTCTTGCGACCGCGGGCGGGCTTCTTCTCCTTGGTCGGGCAGTCCATGTTGACGCAGATACGCCACGGACCGCGCGCCGTGTTGACCACCACGATGGGGGCGCCGCACTCGGGGCAGGTCTCGCCCGTCGCCTCGAGCTTGCCGCGCGCCGGCAGCGGATAGCTCACGCCGCAGTCATCGTAGTTGGTGCAGCGGATAAAGCGCTTGCCGCTCTTCTCGCTCTTGTGCGCGATCAGGTCGCCGTGACGTCCGGCCTCGGCACACACCTTGCACTCGCCCACCTTAAGATCGGGCTCGTAGTTGGTGGGGCACGTGGGGTTCACGCAGATCTCGAAGGCCTTCTGGCGGAATGGCTGGCACTTGATGCGCGGCGCGCCGCACTCGGGGCACACGGCGGCCTCGCCCTCGAGCGGGCTCACCTTGACGCCACTCGGCACCGGATAGGTCACGTCGCAGTCGGGCCAACCCATGCAGCCGATAAAGCTGCCGCGGGTCTTGGCGCTCGTCTTCATAACCAGGTCCTTGCCGCACTTGGGGCAGGCGCCCACGCGCGCATCGGCCGTGACGGCGTCGCTGATGGCGTCGCCCAGCTCCTGCGTATGCTTGAGCAGCTCGTCGAGCACGCCGGCCAGCAGCGCACGCGAGTGCGTCACGACATGCTCTTCGGTGTCCTCGCCGCGCTCGACGCGAGTCATGTCGCCGTCGAGCTCGCTGGTCATATCGGGGCTCGTGATGCGCGGGGCAAACTGCGTCAGTGCATCGATGATGGCGATGCCCAGCTGGCTTGGCTCCACGGGATCGTTTTTGAGGTAGCGCACGGCGTACAGGCGCTCGATGATGCTCGCGCGCGTGGACTTGGTGCCCAGGCCGCGCTTTTCCATCTCCTGCACGAGCTTGCCCTGGCTGTAGCGCGCGGGCGGCTCGGTCTGCTTGGCCTCAAGCTTAATGTCGAACACGTCGACCATGTCGCCCTGCTCCAGCGGCGGCATCTGCTCGTCGCGCTTGAGTCCGTACGGATACGCCTCGCGGAAACCCGGGGTCACGAGCACATCGCCCGAAGCCACGAACGGCTCACCGTTCACGTCGAGCTCGAGCTTGGTGTTCTCGATGGTCGCGGGACCCATGAGTGTTGCTAGGAAGCGACGGGCGATGAGGTCGTAGAGCTTACGCTGGCCGCCGTCGAGCGTGGACGGATCGCCCTCGCCCGTGGGGTAGACAGGCGGGTGGTCGGTGGTCTCGACCTTGCCGCGTGTGGGCTTCATGGGACCGGCAAGCACCTTTTTGCACACGGGCGCCAGCGCCGGGTTGATCTTTGCCAGGTCGCTCACCACGGCGCCCAGATCGAGCGTCGCGGGGTACACGGTATTGTCGACACGCGGGTAGCTGATGAGACCGGCCATGTAGAGGGACTCGGCGATGCGCATCGTACGCGCAGGCGAGATGCCCTCGGCCGCGGCGGCAGCCTGCAGCGAGGTCGTCGCGAACGGCGTGGGCGGCTGTTGCTTACGCGAACGCTTGGTCACCGCGGCGACGGTTGCCGTCTTGGCGCCGTCGACGTGACCATACGCCGTCTCGGCAGCATCCTTGTCGGTAAAACGTGCCGTCTTGTGGGCAATCTTAAAGCGATCGTCCTCGGCAGCGCCCTGCGCGGCACCCATGCCGCGAATCTGCCAATAGTCCTCGGGCACAAACGCCATGCGCTCGCGCTCGCGCTCGACCACCAGGGCGAGCGTCGGCGTCTGCACGCGGCCGGCGGAACGCACGTTGCCAAAGCCGCCAAACTTGGCGAGCGTCAGGTAGCGCGTGAGCACCGCACCCCAAATGAGGTCGATGTGCTGGCGGCTCTCGCCAGCGTCGGCCAGATTCTGGTCGAGCGAGACAAGATTATCGAAGGCCTGCGTAATCTCGGCCTTGGTAAACGAAGAATACTGGGCGCGGGCGACCGGCAAGTCCGGCGCGACCTCGCGCACCTTGTTGAGAGCGTCCGAACCGATCAGCTCACCCTCGCGATCGAAGTCCGTGGCGATGATGACGCTGTCGGACTTTTTAGCGAGGTTCTTGAGCGAACGAATGAGTTCTTTCTCGGCCGGCAGCTTAATGACGGGCGCCCAGGTGAGATAGGGCAGGCTCTCGAGCTTCCAGCCCTTGATGGAGATACCGTCGGCAAGAAACGGCTTGCGCTTGGTGTCGTAGGGCGGACGAGCCAGGCCATCGGGCATGTCGGCCGGCAGCATCTCGCCGTCCTCGGTGACCGAATACCAGCCCAGCTTTTTATCGAACAGCACGCTGTCGCAAAAATCGGGCGCAAGGATGTGACCGGCAAGGCCGATGGTCACGCACTCCTCGCCCTTCCACTCAAAACGGTAGATGGCGGTGTTGTACACCTTGTCCTTTTTGGGTTTGCCCGTGGACAGACGCTCGGCAATCTGACGCGCGGCGTCGTTTTTCTCTGCGATGATGAGCTTCAAAAGAGGCTCCTATCTCGTGTCTCTGCGGCTACGCCCGCCCGTATGGCGGCCGACTTACGCCCTTGCTTGCTCAATCTGCCCGATGAGCCAATCGCACCAGGCATCCATGCCCTCGTCCTTGCGCGCGCTCACGGCAAACCGCGGCGCCTGCGGATTGAGGTCATCAAGTGTCTTAGTATACCTATCCATGTCAAAATCGAAAGCCGGAGCCACGTCGACCTTGTTGAGCAGCTGCGCGCCGGCGTGTTGGAAGATGCCCGGGTACTTGATGGGCTTGTCGTCGCCCTCGGGCACCGAGAGAATCATGATGGACAGGTTCTCGCCCAGGTCAAAGTCGACCGGGCAGACCAGGTTGCCCACGTTTTCGATAAAGATGACGTCGATGTTCTCCAGACCCACAGCCTGGTCGAAGGCGTCGACGGCCTCCATGATCATGTTGCCCTCGAGGTGGCACAGGCCGCCCGTGTTGATCTGGATGGCGGGCATGCCGGCTTCCTTCATGGTGATGGCATCGACATCCGAGGCGATATCGCCCTCGATGACGGCACAGCGCAGGCCGGCTTTGTCACGCAGGCGCTCGTTGGTGCCCAGAATCGTAGTGGTCTTGCCCGAGCCAGGGCTCGACAGCACATTGATCACGTAGGTGTTTGTCTCATTAAATCGCTGACGCAGCTGATCTGCCAGGCGCTCGTTGCGCGACAGAATCGGCGATGCAATATCAATCGTTTTCTCGGCCATACTTAGCGCTCCTTACTTTGGCCCCTTTATACCCCATCACCAGATGGCTAGCGGGCTAATCGTCGGGGGTTTCGATTTCGATACTTGCGATATCGAGCTCGCGGCCGTGCAGTAGGCGCACGTTGGCACCACCACACTGAGGACAGCGACAGTGGAAGCGATCGTGGTCGAAAACCTCGCCGCAGTCTAGACACTCGCTTTGTGGATGGACCTCCTCCACGGCAAGCTCGCAGCCGCGCGTGAGCGGGTCCTCGTCGCGAAACGTCTCCCACGCAAAGTCGAGCGCCTCGCGCACAACTTCGGTCATATCCCCGATACGCAGCGTTACCAAAACGGCGCGCGAGGCCCCCGCCCCACGCGCCGCGCGAATCACTGTATCGAGTATGCCGTTGACAATGCCAACCTCGTGCATACCGATTTACTCCTCGTCGTCCTCGTCGTCCGAGAACAGGTCCAGACGGCTCACGAACAGGCCCTCCTTGCCCTCGCGTGCGGTAATGACCACGCGAGCGATGGCGAGCGAAATCTCGTAGAGCGAGAGCAGGGCGCCATACATGAGACCCAGCGTAACGGGCGAGCCGTCGGGCGTAATCACAGCCGAACCCACGAGCAGGCCTACGTACACGTAGCGCCAGGCGCTGCGGAAGGCCGCATAGGACACGATGTGGAAAACGGACAGGTAGAAGATGATGAGCGGCAGCTCAAACGCCACACCAAAGCCGATCATAAAGAGCAGCTCCATGTTGACGTAGTTCTCCAGATCGGGCAACGCCGTAGCGACAGCCGAGGTCTCGCCGATGAGCCACTCAAAGCCCGCCGGGATGATGATGAAGTAGCAGAAGATGGCACCCAGGAAGAACAGCACCGTCGAGGCGAGCACCGTGGGCACAACCCACTTGCGCTCGTTGGGGCGCAGTGCCGGCAGGAAAAATGCCAGAATCTGCCAGATGATCATGGGCGTGCACATGACCACGGCCATCTTGATGGCAAGCGAGAAGCGCAGGCCAAAGCCGCCGAGCGTGGTGGTGATGTAAAACTTACCGTCCGGCACAAAGGAGCGGATGGGGTCCTCAAGAATATCGAGCACCACGGGCGTGGCAAAGTACAGCACGATGGCGGCGGCAAACACCGAAACGACCACGATGGTCAGGCGGCGACGGAGCTCTCCCAGGTGATCGAAGAGCGGCATGCGCGCAGGTCCGATCGGCATTACTCATCGCCTCCCTTCGGGGCGTCGGCGGCAGCAGCCTCGGCATCGTCCTCGACCTCGAGCTCGCGAGCGAGCTGGTCGACGACGGCCTTGCGCTTGCGGGGACGACGGGCGTAGAGGTCAGCCGTCGTGGGCTCTGCCGGCTCGGGCTCGGGCTCTGCAGCAGGCTCGGGCTCGACGGCAGCAGCAGGCTCTGTACCCTCGGCCTCATCAACAGCGCCTTCGCCCTCAGCAGCACCCTCGCTTGCGGCCTTCTCGGCAGCAAGACGGGCGCGACGCTCGGCAAAGGTCTCCTTCTTGGCGGGCGCTGCCGTCTCGGCGGCATCCTCGTCCACATCGGAATCGTCGTCGGTCGCAGCAGTCTTCTTGGGCTTGACCGGGGCCGACGCGGCCTCGCTCACCGGATCGATAATCTCGGACTGAACAACGGCCGTCATCTTTTCCTGCGTCTCGCGGAACTGACGGATGGCACGGCCGATCGTGCGGCCCATCTGCGGGAGCTTATCCGGGCCAAACAGCAAAAAGCCGAAGACCACGATGATCGCGAGCTCACCCTCTCCAATACCAAACACACATACCTCCAAGGCTCGATGTGAGTCGAGCCCGCACCGCGCCATTCGGCCGGAACTCGTCTATTCATTCGGTCAAGTATAGCGCCCGGACGCCAAAACGTCCGAGCGCATCACAAACATATGCCAAACGGCACGCCCTTTTGGGGGCAAAGATTATGCAGCGGTGATCGAAATCTCCTGGTCGACGCCCAACAGCTGAACCACGCGCATCACCGGGGGCTGCACGTTGACGCAGCTAAAACGCTTACCATGATCAGCTGCGTGGTGTGCGGCGCCCACAAGCACGCCAATGCCCGTCGAATCGATGTAGCTCACCTGGGCAAAATCGAGCTCAACGGCCTCAGTGGGCTGCTCGAGCGCCAGGTCGATGGCATTGCGCAGGCTATCGGCGTTAGAGATATCGATCTCACCGGTCACCTTAATGGTGTAGAGCTCTGGCGTGGGGTTGGTGGAAATACCCAAATCCATGTATACGCTCCTTTACGTATCGAAAGTGCGGATAGTACTAGGCGCGGACTTGCGGGGCCCTACGCGTTAGGCGCGCTCGGCACGCGCAAGCTCGGCAGCGACGAGCTTGACAGCCAGCACCAGCACATCGAGCGCAGCCTCCAGGTCCTCGACCGTGGGATAGCTCGGCGCGATGCGGATGTTGGTGTCGCGCGGATCCTTGCCATAAGGCCAGGTGGCACCAGCCGGCGTGAGCTTGACGCCCAGGTCGGCACAAAGCGCGGCGACCTTCTGGGCCGAGCCCTCGGGGCCATCGAAACTCACAAAGTAGCCGCCATGGGGATGAGTCCAAGTGGCGCAACCCGTGTTACCCAAGCCCTCGGTGAGTTTACGCTCAACGGCCTCAAAGCGCGGGCGCAGGAACTCGGCATGCTTTTTCATGTGCTCCTTGACCGCCTCGATGGTGGGAAGGAAACGCACGTGACGCAGCTGGTTGAGCTTATCGGCGCTAATAAGACCGGCCTTCAGGCGCTTGGAGAACTCGGCGATGACCGCGGGGCTCGCACCGATAAAGCCGATGCCGGCGCCCGGGAAGGTGATCTTGGACGTCGAGGCAAAGGCCACCACGCGATCCTCGGTGCCCGCCGCGCGAGCGAGGTCAAAGATATTTGCGAGCTCGTCGGTCTCGTCGTACAGGTCGTGCACGCAGTAAGCGTTGTCCCAGAAGATGCGGAAATCGGGCGCGGCCGTGGGCATCTCGACCAAGCGGCGCACAGTGTCCTCGCTAAAGGTGATGCCCGTGGGGTTGGAATACTTGGGCACGCACCAGATACCCTTGATGGAATCGTCGGCGGCAACCAGGCGCTCGATCTCGTCCATGTCGGGGCCGTTGTCGGTCATCGCGACGGGGACGTTCTCGATGCCCAGATCGGCGGTGATGCCAAAGTGGCGATCGTAGCCGGGAACAGGGCACAGGAACTTGACCTTCTTGCCGTCGTGCGCTGCCTCGTAAGCCTCCCAAGGGTCGCTGCCGCACGAGCCGCAACGCCAGAACATACCGGCGATATCGTGCTCGATCAGCAGGCTCGATGAGCCCAGTACGAGCGTCTGCTCGGCAGGACAACCCAGGAACTCCCCCGCCAGCTTGCGTGCCGAGGGAATGCCCTCAAAGCAGCCGTAGTTGGAGCAGTCGACGTTGCCGTCATGCAGATCGGCATCGGCATTGAGGATATCGAGCATGGGTCGAGAGATGTCCACCTGGGAGGGCGACGGCTTGCCGCGGGCCATGTCGAGCGCCAGGCCCTTGGCCTTGACCTCGGCGACCTCGGCTTTGAGCGCCTCGATGGCGGCATCGAGTTCGGTGGTTTCCATCTTCTGGTAGATCGTCTGCATGGGGTGCGACCTTTCGCGAAGCGGTACGTTGCAGTTCGTCTAAGTATAGACCGCCATCGTCGCAACGTTATGAAGCCGTGATAGATTAAGTTCATCGCAATCAATTACGAATCGCCGCGCATGCCGGCGTGGGGCGCCCAAGGAGGCACTATGGAGTACGGATCGTTTCAGGCCGAGGAATTCGGCGACTTGCAGCGCCTGGTCGACGGACTGTTTTACGACCGCCACGCCATCGACCGCCTGGATCTGATCGTACAGGCCGAAATCTTGGACCTGGCGCCCGACCTCATGGAAATCGTGAACCTTTTGCCGCCCGGCTACTACGACCGCCAGTCACTTTGCGACCAGCTCAACTCCGCCTTGGCCGCCCACGGCTGGGGCGCCGTCTACGGCACCGTGGAATAAGCCTCGAGGCCGGCATTTGGCCCGTTTCCCGACCCTGGCGAGGCTTGTTTTAGGGCTTGTGGCCAAAAAAGGGCAAATATGAGTACTGTCACCTTTTTAGTAGCAGCGTTTCTTGGTCGAAATCGGCAAAACTCGACTTGAAACTCCCTAATCACCGTCAGCTAGCGCCAAATTGGAAGTCGATGGTCACTCATTAACGTACAGTTCTTATAACTTTGTTCATTATTTTCCGCACCTAAAATGATACGCCGTTTGTGACAGTACTCACAAACGGCGTTTTTTGACCACTGGCGTGTCTGGCAGGCGGCAAGCACCGCCCGAATCCGCATTTTGAACGCGCCCGAATCGGTTCTGGAGCCGGTTTTCGCGCTCTTACTCGTCTTTGGGCGAGGGATGCTTGCAGACCACGCTCATGTAGATCATGCCGAGCACGGCTGCGGTGACCGAACCGGCGAGAATAGCGGCCTTGGCTGCAAGAACCTCAAACTGGGCCGTCGGGAAGGCAAGGCCGCTGATGAGAATCGACATGGTAAAGCCGATACCGCCCAGAATGCCCACGCCGGCAATCATGTGCCAGTTGACATTGTGCGGCAGCTCGCAGGCCTTAAGCTTAACCAGGGCAAACGTCATACCAAAGATGCCGATCGGCTTGCCCAGCAGCATGCCAAAGTACACGCCGAGCGTCACCGGGTCGGTGAGCAGCGTGCTCATGTCCACGCCCACTAAGCGAACCTGAGCGTTTACGAACGCAAAGATCGGCAGGATCACAAAGTTGACCGGCGTGGAGATCAGACGCTCCATGCGGATAAGCGGCGGGGTCACGCGGTGCATGACGCGCTCGACCTTGGTTGTCGAGACGGTAAAGTCATGCTGGCCCAGGATGTGTGCCTCATCATCGTAGCGGTCATCGAGCAGCGGCAGGCACTCGCCCAGCCAATCGGTGAGGCTATCGAGCTTGACGCCACACTTGGCCGGGATGGTAAAGGCCAAGATGACGCCAGCAAGCGTGGCATGTACGCCGCTCTTGAACATGCAGAACCACAGCAGCAGCCCCAGTACCGAATACGGGGCAAGGCGGTAATGCTGCGTCTTGTTAAGCCACACGAGCGCGCAGGTCACAAGCGCGGCGGCGCCCAACCAAAACGGATTGGGGCTCTGACCGTAGAAGATGGCGATGGCGGCGATGGAGATCAGGTCGTCGGCGATGGCGAGCGTCGAGAAGAACACGCGCACGCCGTTGGGCACGCGATTGCCCAAAAGCGACAGCACGCCCAGCGCAAAGGCAATATCGGTTGCCATGGGGATGGCCCAACCGTTGCGGGCGCCGGCATGGTTAAAGATCAGGTAGATGCAGGCGGGAACGACGACGCCGCCCACGGCCGCCAACATGGGAAGCATGGCCTGACGCGGATTCTTGAGCTCGCCGACCGTCATCTCGTACTTAAGCTCAATGCCCACCAACAAAAAGAAAATCGCCATGAGGAAGTCGTTGACGAAAAGCTCAACGGTGAGACCAGCCGTAAGGTTGCCCAGACCCACATACAGCGGGGTCTCCAAAAAGTGATGGATGGCCTCGTAGGCATCGGTATTGGCGCAGATGACGGCGGCGATGGCGGCGATCACCATGACGGCGGCAGAAATGGTGCCGTTCTCGGCAATGCGCTCCCAGATGTCGTGACGTTCAAAGCGCTTGCGCTCACGAACATTGAACAGCTGCTCAGTTGCTGCCATGGGCGGCTCCTTTCACGGGAAAGCTCCCGTCTTAAAAAAGCACGGCCCGCCCAGATGGCGGCGCCGCGCTCTAACGTATTACGCTTGCATCTAGCCTACCCTGCGCGACAAGCGCGCAAGCGCGGCCGAAAAGCGGAACCACAGGTTGAACATTATTTGCTCAACGGCACAGGCACGCCTGTCCAAGAGACGACGCGGCGACGTGCACAAAAAACGACCGGAGCGCGGGGCGTCCGCGATCCGGTCGTGGCGTTTGGTCAACTAAACCTAGCAGGCGGCCATAATGGGGGCAGCGACCTGCTTCTTACGGGAAAGGACACCCGGCATCCAGACGCCGTCGTGCTCGTCAGCAATGCCCAGGCCCTTCTGAGCAGCCTCGGTCTCGCCCTCGAGCAGGACCTGCGAGCCCTCCTCCATGATGTCGGTGATGCACAGGACAATGCCGTCGGCGCCCTTCTCGGCGGCGTAGGCGCGCATGGCCTCGCGGATCTCGTCGATCATGCCGAGTGCGCGGCTCTTGTCGACGGTCTCGTACTGGCCGATGAGCAGCTTCTTGCCAGCGGGCTCGAACATCTTGATGTCGTTGCCGACCATCTCGGCTGCGGTGAAGGAGCCGGACGGACGGGTGAGGAAGACCTCCATGCCAAACTTGACCGGGTCGACGCCCACCTGCTCGCCGAGCTTGGCGGCAACGGCGCGGTCGACATCGGTGGTGGTGGGGCTCTTGAGCATGAGCGTGTCGGTCATCATGGCCGAGAGCAGCAGCTTGGCCTGGACGTCGGAAAGCTCAACGCCGAGCACGCCGGCGAGCTTGGTGACGATGGTGCAGCTGGAGCCCCAGGGCAGGCAGATGTAGTGCAGCGGGCCGGCGGTCTCGAAGTCGCCGATGCGGTGATGATCGACAACACCAAAGACCGTGGCGTCCTTAAGGCCGGCGACGGACTGGGCAGACTCGTTGTGGTCGGTGAGGACGACGAGCTGACCGGCCTCGACGGAATCAATCACGCGGGGCTCGGCAATGCCGGCGTCGGCGAGCAACTTGGCGGACTCGGCCGGAAGCTGACCAAGGGCGCAGGCCTCGTAGGTGTTGCCGGCATACTCAACCTGGTTGAGCAGCTGGGACAGGACGACGGCGCTCATGATGGCGTCGTTATCGGGGTTCTGGTGACCAAAGACAAGAACGTTTGCCATGGATATCCTCCACTTGATATGTGTACTTGGACGTAGCTATGGTAGCACGCTGACGCCGAACCTTATGAGACGGAAGGGTCGCGGCACAATTTGGGGCAAGCGCTGAGGCGAGGTCAGGGACGAAGCCTGCCCCCCCCCTTTCACCACCTGCCCCCGCACCAGCTATTTACCGGCGGCGCGCAGGGCTACGTAGGCGGCACCGATGATGCCGGCGTCGTTGCCGAGCGAGGCGACCCTGACGGGCGTCTCGCGCGAGGCAGAAAGCGCGTACTGCTTAAAGTGCTCGCGGACCTTGTCGAGGTAGACGTCGGCCGAGGCGGATGCGCCGCCGCCGATCAGGAACATCTCGGGATCGACCACGTTGGCAATGAGCGCCAGGGCGCGACCGAGATAGTCGGCCATGGTATCGGCCGCGGCCAGCGCAAGCTTGTCGCCCTCGCGGCAGGCTTGGAACACGTCCTTGGAATCGGAGGGGCCGGTGAGCTCGATGGGCTCGACGCCCGCTTTCTCGCACTCGGCAAGGTAGTTGCTCACCACACCGGTGGCGCTGGAATACTGCTCCAGGTGGCCATGGCCGCCGCAGCCGCAGGTGCGCTCCTCTTCGGGGTTCAGGCACATGTGGCCAATCTCGCCGCCGGCACCCACAACGCCCGATACCACGTCGCCGTTAACGATAACGCCACCGCCCACGCCGGTACCGATGGTGACCATCACCACGTTCTGTACGCCCTTGGCAGAGCCGAGCCAGGCCTCGCCCATAGCAGCGGCGTTGGCATCGTTTTCGTACTTAACGACCGCGTCGGGGCAGTGCTCCTGGATGGCAATCCTCAGTTCAGGCAGGTTGATAGCAATGTTGGCCTTGACCTTGGCATCGCCCGAAGCCGGGATGGGGCACGGAACGGCCAGACCAATGCCCGCCACAAAGGCGCGCGGAATCTGGGCCTTGGCGACCACCTGGTCGATAGCCTCGGTCACCGCGGCAAAGCCCGCGGCGTCAACGATAGGCGGCGTGGGCACGCTGGCCTTGGCAAGCAGGTTGCCGTCCTCGTCGAACAGGCCCTCCTTAACCGAAGTGCCGCCAACGTCGATGCCGATATAGTACTGCTTAGGTTCCATGGGAGCCCACCTTTCTCGTTTAAACATTGCCTGTATGGTACCGCTCCCAAGACAAAAACCTGCCAAAAAGGGACAGGTTTGTTTTGGCAGGTTTTATCTGGGAAAACGCAAGGCATGAGATTCGGTTCGCTGGGCGGCAAAACGGCCCAACCCCATCTTCGAGCCGATCAATTTGCTCAATACCACATTATTCGAATGCATATTCATTTAGAGCGCTCTAGTTGATATAGAAAAGCGTTTTTTGATTATATCTTTCTCGAACTTTTCAAAAACGCAATAGGGATGCTTAGGCGTGGACTATACTTTCGTTTGTACTCAATCAAGCCGGAAAGGAGGTTCCATGATTCCCAAATACGAGGCAATAGCTGCAGATATCCGTCGAAGCATCGAGGACGGCGCTCTAAAGCCGGGCGACAAGCTGCCCACCGTCGTTGAGTTCTGCGAGCTCTATAGCGTTTCCAAAATCACCGTCAAACGAGCTATTGAGCAGATTACCGATGAAGGTCTTGTTACCAGCCGGCGCGGATCGGGCACCTACGTTAAGGACACGGCGGGGCTTCCCGGCCAGGCGTTTTTCCAGGGCAAGAACG
The DNA here is from genome assembly GCF_003475115.1 of Collinsella sp. AF37-9. NCBI lineage: Bacteria > Bacillati > Actinomycetota > Coriobacteriia > Coriobacteriales > Coriobacteriaceae > Collinsella > Collinsella sp. AF37-9. The sequence continues at coordinate 19,053 of NZ_QROQ01000016.1, forward strand.
ATCGCTCCCAGGGCTTTTCGTATGAGCACCGCGGGGAGAAGGTGACCTCGGTGGTCTACGATTTCTCGATTGTCAATCCGCCAGCAGACGTCGCTGCCCAGCTGGGAATTGCCGAGGACGACTTTGCCTATCACATCGTGCGCGTGCGCCAGGTCGACGAGAAGCCCATCGTTATCGAGTACACCTACATGCCCCTCGAGCTGATTCCGGGCCTTAAAAAGAAAGACCTGTATGGATCGGTCTACAGCTTCATCCGCAAGCAATGCGGGCTGAAGATTTCGAGCTTCCACCGCACCATTCGCGCCGTAGCGGCAACCGAGGAAGAGGCTGAGCGCCTGGACACCAAACCCGGCTCTCCCCTGCTCGAGCTCAACCAGATTGGCTTTTTGGATAGCGGCACCGCCTTTGAGCATTCGATCTCGCGCAACGTTGGTGACCGCTTTGAGCTGCACAACGTAACGTTGGCATAGGTTTTTGTAGTCATGCGGGCGCTCGTTACGGCTCGTTTAGAGTGGGCGGCCGCGCAACACCATGGGGGTATGAACATGTCCGATTTGATTAAACTGACGCCGATCTTTCACGAGAAGATCTGGGGCGGCCGCCAGCTGGAGACCGTGTTTGGTTACGACATTCCCGAGGGTCCCATCGGTGAGTGCTGGGCCATCTCGGCCCATCCCAACGGCGACTGCCAGATTGCAGAGGGCCCGTATGCCGGCCACACGCTCTCGTGGCTGTGGGCTGAGCACCGCGAGCTCTTTGGCAACTGCGAGGGCAAGGAGTTTCCGCTGCTCATTAAGATTCTGGACGCTAAGGACGACCTTTCGATCCAGATTCATCCCAACGACGAGTACGCTGCCGAGCACGAGAACGGCAGCCTGGGCAAGACCGAGTGCTGGTATGTGCTGGACTGCGAGCCCGGCGCCACGATTATCGTCGGGCAGCGCGCGCACGACCGCGCCGAGGCCGCGCGTATGATCGAGGACGGCCGCTGGGACGACATGCTCAACGTGCTGCCGATTCACAAGGGCGACTTTTTCCAGATTGATTCCGGTACCGTCCACGCCATCAAGACCGGCACGCTCATTTTGGAGACGCAGCAGTCGAGCGACGTGACGTATCGCCTGTACGACTACGACCGTCCCTGCACCGACGGCAAACTGCGTCCCCTGCACATTGAGCAGAGTCTCGACTGCATCGACTTTGATTCTCAGGCCCCGACCGACGGCACCGTGACCGCGCCCGAAGTCGACGGCGTGACCGAACTCGAGTCCAACCCCTGCTACACCGTCGATCGCGTGCGCGTCAACGGCAGCAAGACCCTCGACCAGCACTGGCCCTTCATGTGTCTGTCGGTCATCGACGGCGAAGGCACCGTCTGCGGCGACCCCGTCCACAAGGGAAGCCACCTGCTAGCCCCGAGCACCGTCAGCTCCATCGACCTCGAAGGCAAGATGGAATTGATCATCAGCCACCTCTAGGTCGCATCAACAACCAAAACGCAACAAGGGGCTCCCCCGCTCATCAAACGGGAGAGCCCCTACTCACATCTATTTATCAGCCCACCCGGCTCTCCAGACCAAAAAGCGAACGAGCAAAGCGACGTTCGCAAGCAACGTTGTCCATGGCGCCTGTCCGGGGCCGCCGGGATCACGACAGCTTGACGATCGGTGCAAAACCTTTCATCAGCTTTTTGGTCTGGCCGGTTTTTTCGAACTGGACCTCGATCATGTCTCCGGCGACCGAGATCACGGTACCGGTGCCAAAGGTCTTGTGGCTCACGGTATCGCCCGCGGCAAAGTCCTGCGACGCGCTGGCGCGATCGACCTTGCGCTCCACCGTCGGCGACACCTTGGACGACGGCTTTTTAGCTCGCGACGCGCCCGAACCAAAGGTCGAGGCAACACGGCCGGCGTCGGGCGAAACCCCGCGATGGCGCTCGGTGCCATAGGTGCTGCCACCAAAGAAATCGTCGAAGCTCGATCCGCCGCGCGAACCGGAACCGCCGGTCGAGCGCGTATGCGAACCGAACACCTTGCCGCCATACATATCCGAGCCCATGCCCGAGCCAAAGGTGCCGTGACGGTCGCCGCGCTTCTCCCAGCCCGTGCCCTCAAAACCGGCAGAACCGATACCGCTAAACTCGATATCCTCAAACGGAATCTCGTTGAGGAAGCGAGAGCGCGGGTTGGCAGAGGTCGAGCCGTAGGTGCGACGCGTGGCCGCATAGGTCAGGAACAGGCGCTTACGGGCACGCGTGATGGCAACGTAGGCCAGGCGACGCTCCTCCTCGAGCTTGCCCGGGTCATCGCTGCCGCCAAAGTCGTGCACGTGCGGGAAGATACCCTCCTCCATGCCGGCCACGAACACCGCCGGGAACTCCAGGCCCTTGGCGGAGTGGATGGTCATCATGGTAATGGCATGCGTCTCGCCGGCCAGGGAATCCAGGTCGGAGCGCAGGGCCAGCCACTCCATGAGTGCCGGCAGTGCCTTACAGGTGAGCGGACCGTAGGTGCGCTCGATCTCGTCGGCATGCACGGCGCCCGCCGGTAGCTCTGTTGGCACGGCATACGCGTTGCCCGCGATGGCGGCGGCCAGGGCATCCTGCGGCGAGAGCGCCGGGGCGGCTAGGCTATCGAGCGGATTGGAGCCCGCGGCGTCACGAGCGCCGACAAGTGCCTCAAACGAGGATGCCGGAGCGGACGACCCCGGCTCGGACGCGGGCGCACTCACCACGACGGACTCGGACTCGGCGACGGACGGCACGTCGGCAACACCGGCTGCGCGCAGCTCTTCTAGACTCTCGAGCGTACCCTCGATATCCTCGTGCGTCTCCTCAAATTCGGCGGCGACGCCCAGGAATTCCTGGATGTTCTCGGCGCGGCTCTCGGACTCCATGGTGCCCTCGGCGCGAAACGCCTGCAGCAGGCCCGTCTTATCGACAATCATCTCGACGACGTCCTTGAGCTCGCCGTCCATGCGGCGGCCCTCGCGCACCAGCGCCACAAAACTCGACAGGCCGTTGCGCACCTTGGCACTAAACATGCCCGTCTCGGCTGTTGCGATCTCGCAGGCCTGGAAGAACGAGCAGCGGTTGTCGCGCGCCAGCTGCTCGATCTTTTGGATCGAGGTGGAGCCGATGCCGCGGCGCGGCGTGTTGATGACGCGCTTGACGCTCATCTCGTCGGCCGGGTTCACGATCATCTTGAGATAGGCCATGACGTCGCGAATCTCGGCGCGGTCGAAGAATCGCGTGCCGCCGACGATCTTGTAGGGCACGCCCGCGCGCAGGAACATATCTTCGAGGATACGCGACTGGGCGTTGGTGCGGTAGAACACGGCGATATCGTCGTAGCTCGTACCCTTGGCATGCAGCTTTTCGATCTCGCCGGCAATCCAGCGACCTTCGTCGCGCTCGTCGCTTGCCTGGAAAGCCTGAATCTTCTCGCCATCGCCCTCGGCCGTAAACAGGCGCTTGTCCTTGCGCTGCGAGTTGTGGCGAACAACGGCATTGGCGGCGCTCAGGATATGGCCCGTAGAGCGATAGTTCTGCTCCAGCTTGACGGTCTTGCAGTTTTTAAAGTCCTGCTCAAAGTCCAGGATGTTGGTGATGTCGGCGCCACGCCAGCTATAAATGGACTGGTCGTCGTCGCCCACGACCATAAGGTTTTGGTACTTGGCGGCCAGCAGGTTGGCGATCTCGTACTGGACGTGGTTGGTGTCCTGATACTCGTCGACGCTAATGTAGCGGAAGCGCTCTTGATACTTGTCGAGCACCTCGGGGCGGGTGCGCAGCAGCTCGAGCGTGCGCACAAGCAGGTCGTCGAAGTCCATCGCGTTGGCGGCGCGCAGGCGGCGCTCCAGCTCCAAGTAGACCTGCGCGGCCTTTTTGTCATTGGGGCTGTCAGCGGATTTGAGCATGTCCTCGGGCCCGATCATGGCGTTTTTGGCCGAGCTGATCTTGCTGCGGATCATGTTGATGGGGAACTGCTTTTGCTCAATGCCGAGCGCCTGCATAATGTCGCGCACCATGCGCTTTGAGTCGTCGTCATCGTAGATGGTGAACTGACCGGTATAGCCCAGCAGGTCGGCGTCCTCGCGCAGCATGCGCACGCACATGGCATGGAAGGTGCACACCCACATGCCACGAGTGCCGCTTGGGATGAGTGCCGCCAGACGCTCGCGCATCTCGGCAGCGGCCTTGTTGGTAAACGTGATGGCAAGAACCTGCCAAGGCTTAACGCCCAGGTCGCCGAGCATATGAGCGATGCGGAAGGTCAGGACGCGGGTCTTGCCCGAGCCAGCACCGGCAAGGACCAGCAGCGGGCCCTCGGTGGTCAGGACCGCCTCGCGCTGGGCGGGGTTAAGGCTATCGATATCGACGAGCGGCTTGGCAGGTTTGGGCGCCGGAGCCGGGGCGTCGTAGATGTCGAGCGGAACGAGCTCGGGCTCCGGCGCAGCGGGGGCGGTGTATGCATCGAGCGGCACGGGTTCCGGCGCAGGCGGCACGGGTACCGCGGCGTTCTTTTCCCAGGGCAAGGGCTGGGTCATGGGCGACTCCTCATCTGACGGACGGCGCGCCTGCGGGCAGCGCCATAGTTTGAGCCGTACCAGTATACCGAGCCGCGCGGACACCGACGCAAATCACACCACGACTCCGTGCGCCACCATCGGACCCACCCCATCGCCCAAAAAAGAGGGCAGCATAGACCTTTTGGTCATGCCGCCCTCGTTGAATGACAAGTTGTCGCTCTGGCCGCCGCGCAGCGTCAACCAAGTTACAGGCCGAGCATAGGCTCCAGAACGAAGAAGTACGCGAGCACCACGATGCCCAGGATGATGCGGTAGACGCCGAAGCACTTGAAGTCGTGACGGCGAACGAAGCCCATAAGCCACTTGATGGCAATGAGCGACACCACAAAGGCGACGACGCAGCCCACGCCCAAGATGGCGATCTCGTTGGTGCCGAACGTGCCGCCCTTGATGAAGTACTTGACCAGCTTGAGCGCACTCGCGCCAAACATGACAGGGATGGCCAGGAAGAACGTGAACTTAGACGCCACCGAGCGCGTGCAGCCCAAAAGCAGGCCGCCGATGATGGTAGAACCGGAGCGAGACGTACCAGGCACCAGCGAAAGCACCTGGAAGCAGCCGATACCCAGCGCAGTCTTCCAGCTTAGATCCTCGAGCGTGGCGATGGAACCAAAGTCCAGATTCTCGTCATCGTCCTCATCCTCAGCGGTAGCCGTGGCGGGCGCCGCAAAGTGCGCACCGGCGGGACGTCCACCCGACACCACAGCACGCGAACCAAACGAACCGGCAACGGCCATTTCCTCGCGCTTGCTCGCGCGCCAGTTCTCGATCACGATAAACAGCACGCCGTACACAATGAGCGCCAGCGCCACGACGGGAGCATTGTAGAAATGCTCCTCCATCCAGTCGTTGAGCGGCAGGCCGATCGCCGCCGCAGGAATGCAACCGAGCACAATCTTGCCCCACAGCACCCAGGTGTCGTGACGGCCCTCCTTGCCCTTGCTGGGCGAGAACGGATTGAGCTCATGGAAGAACAGCACACAGACGGCCAAAATGGCGCCAAGCTGAATCACGACCAGGAACATGTTCCAGAACGTCTCGCTCACGTTCATCTTGACGAACTCGTCCACCAAGATCATGTGACCGGTCGACGAAACGGGCAGCCATTCGGTGATGCCCTCGACCAGGCCCATGAAGGCAGATTTTAAAAGCTCGATGATATCCAAAGGGACCCCCTCGTTAGACACCCGCCGGTAGATGTTCTGCGGACGATGCGGGCGATGTCCCATTATCAACCGTTGGCGGTGCGACCGCGCCTACCCTTACCAAAAAACTCGCCCGTTCACAGAATTGCGAGCAGTTAAACCGAAATCCTTGGGTATAACTGCAACAAGATAAAGTGTCCGGCGGTCAACGCACCCGCGCCCGCCCGACGCACGAGCCCCGCGCCCGTGCGATAGACCAAGGAGGAAACCATGAACGAGGGTTACACCAAGGTATTTGTTTCACTCGACGGTACTGAGCAGCAGGATTTTGTGCTCGCACGCGCCATCAAGGTCGCCGCGAACAACGGCGCCAAGCTGATTATCGGCCACGTTATCGATTCCACGGCGCTCGAGAGCGCCGGCTCCTATCCGGTCGATTTGGTCAACGGTCTGGAGGAGGCCTTTAAGAACTCCATCGAAAAGCAGCTCGAAGAGGCCAAGGCCAATCCCGATATTCCCGAGGTCGAGGTCATGATACGTGCCGGTCGTATTCGCGAGACGCTCAAAGACGAGATGCTCGACGTGGTCAAGCCCGACCTGGTGCTCTGCGGCGCTCGCGGCCTGTCCTCGATCAAGTATGCGCTTCTGGGTTCGATTTCGACGTTCCTGCTGCGCAATACCGACTGCGACATTTTGGTCGTAAAGTAGCGTTGCTCCCACCGGCCGCGGGGCCTGCGGGGTTTCCACGGGCACGTCCTCGCCGCGTTGCGGCTGCGGGATGTGCCCTTAGGAAACCCCTCCCGGCCTCGCGGCCTTCGCAGCCTTACTTCAGCGAGTTGGCTGATAAAAGATGGCGTGCCGCCCCCCCCTTG
>NZ_QROQ01000016.1:25686-53510 GCF_003475115.1 Collinsella sp. AF37-9
CCCGTTTGGGGCGGCACGTTTTGTTTGGGCTGCACGTTTTTGTTTTGGGAGATCCATTTGAGCCTCATAGTTATGTTCACGTTCGGGAACATAACGCCAGTTGCCTTAGCTAAGTTCACGTTCGGGAACATAGCCGTCCGCAGCGCAAGACGGCCCGGCTACTCAAAGTATTGGAACTTGTTCGTCGAGAAGGCGAACGTTACGACAAAGCCTTCGCCGGAGTCGGATGCCGCCGTGACGTCGATGCCCATCTTGGAGCATAGGCGCGCCACCAGGTAGAGGCCGATGCCCGTTGCGCGCTTGGTGGTGCGGCCGTTGTCGCCGGTAAAGCCCTTCTCGAACACGCGCGGCAGGTCTGCCGCACACACGCCGCAGCCGTTGTCCGCAACGGTGAGCTCGATGCGCTCGCTCGCCAGGCCCTCGTCCAGTAACGCGCCCGAAAACACGATCTTCGCGCCGTCCTCGCGCGCATATTTAATGCTGTTCTGAATGAGCTGGCCCAGGATAAACTCGAGCCATTTTTCGTCGGTAAAGACCTCGAAGTCGAGGTTCTCGCACACCGGAGCCACGTGCGCCGCAATGAGCTCGCGCGCGTTGGCCTTAATCGCACCCGTCACCAAGGTCTTAAGGTCCCAGCGGCGAATCAGGTAGTCGCGCTCCACGACTTCCGAGCGCGCGTAGTACAGCGCCTGGTCGATATAGCGTTCCACGCGAGCCAACTCGCGACCCAGGTCATCGACACGTGTTGGGTCATCTGCGCCGCCGTCGAGGTTTTCCAGAATCAGGTGAGCCGCCGCCAGGGGCAGCTTGGCCTCGTGGACCCAGCTCTCGATATAGTCGCGATAGTCTTCGGTCTGACGCCGGCCCTCGGCAACCTCGTCGCAGGCGGCTTTGCCCACCCGGCACAGGACCTCGTACTCGAGCTCGCCCTCGGCATAGGTTGGGCATTGCACCATCTCCTGCACCCATGCGGGACTCTCGAGCTCCTCTGCCGCGCGCTCCAACTGACGCAGAAAACGGCGACGGCGAGCGTACTCGATCACGATGCCGAGCATACCGAAGATAAAGGACACGCCAACCGCCACGACCACGATAGAAACGGGTGCGCCGGCGACCGTCAGCACAAAGCAGCTCAGCAGCACGCCGCACGTCCACACGGCGACGGGAAGCAGTGCATCTTTAAAGAACTTGCCAAACGACATAGCCGGCCCCTAGACCGAATAGCCTTGGCCGCGATGCGTCGTCAAATACCCCTTGATGCCGATTTTTTCGAGCGTGGTGCGCAGGCGGTTGATGTTGACGGTGAGCGTATTGTCGTCCACGAAGGCGTCGGAGTCCCACAGGTCCTGCATGATGGCCGAGCGCGAGACGATCTTGCCCGCGCGGCTCAGGAGCAGCGAGAGAATGCGCAGCTCATTTTTGGTGAGCTCGGTGCTGTCGCCGGTCGCCGTGTTGGTGACCATAGAGCGGGCGAGGTCGAGCTCCAGCCCCTTGTGGACGAGCGTGCTGCGCTCGCCTGACGCCGCGGTGCGACGCAGCAGTGCGTTGATGCGCGCCACGAGCACGCGCGCGCTATAGGGCTTGGGAACAAAGTCGTCCGCGCCGAGCGTCATGGCCATGACCTCGTCGATCTCGGTCGTGCGCGAGGTGAGGACGATGATGGGGACCTCGGATTCGCGGCGAACCTCGTGGCAGATATGCTGGCCGTCCTTGACGGGAAGCGTGAGGTCGAGCAGCACCAGGTCGGGCGCGGCGGCGAGAATATCGCGCGAGACATGCTCGAACGATTCGCAGGCCTCGATTTCAAACCCGGCGCGGGCAAGGATGTCGACAAGCTCACGACGAATGGGCTCGTCGTCCTCAACGATATAGATTAGCGCCATGGATTCCGCTCCCCTCTTGGTTGTCTTGCCACCATTATGGCTGCGAAACTGCAGGTGCGCGCCACGCACGTCGCCAAGGTGACAGAACTGTTCGCGAGCGGGGGCGTTTTGTCCGCCTCGCACTCGCAGCGGTGGCGGGAACCAAAATGATTCTTTAATCCCCGTCCCAGAATAATCATTTAGCGGCGGGCGCGAAGCTTTTCGTAGCCGTCGGCAAAGAAGGCGACCGTCGCGGCATCAGACTCGGCGGCGTCGACGTCGGTGGCAGGCACCACGCCGTGCTCGTCGCTTACCAGGAACAAGGCGCCCTTGAGCTGTGCGGGAATGTCTACGCGCGTGACCGGGATGCCCTTGGTCTGGGCCAGCTGCTCTATGAGCGTCGCCGTGCCACACAGGCACTCGTCCGCCGGCGCCACAAAGGCCAGCTCGCCGTTGTTGACGGCAGCGAGCAGCTCGGGCGCCACGCCGGTTTCGTCGGCCTCGGAGCGGGCCTCGGCGGAGCGGGCACGCAGCGCCTTGGCCGAAGTATCGGCCAGCGGCTCGTACTCACCCACCGTCATGGCGGCATTGCCGTTAACGTCGATCACCAGCATGAGCACGCCGTCGTGCGCGGTGTAATCGCCCTCGGCAAGCGACCACTCAACGTGCTGCTTGGCCCAGCTGAGCATGTTATGGGTAAGCGGCTCGCCCTGCACCAAGCGCTCGGACAGCGCGCGAATGTGACGGTTGAGCATGGGCACCTTTTTGTTGGACATGCGCCAACGGCAGATAAGCGCGGGCTTGTCGAGCGTAAACTTCTCGACCGCCTCCTGATTGGCGCAAAAGTCCTCGTACGCACGCTGGTCCTCGGCATTGCCAAACAGCTCTGCGTCATCAATCTGGGGCATGGTCATACCTTTCGTGTTAGTCATTCCGTCCTCTTATACCAAAAAGACGGCCCTCCAAACGGAGCGGCCGTCTTTTGCAGAGATAATTTTAGAAGCGAGGCGGTCCAAGGGACGAGATAACATCCCATCCTCCCCAGTCAACCTAACAGGTCGGCGAGGGTTGCCCAGGTGCCGCAGATTGCCGTGAAAGAGGAGCGACGCGTACTTGGGTACGCGGGCGACGAATGAGCGGCAAGGTGCGGTGGTTGGGCAAGCCGCAGCGCCACCTCCCTACTTAATGGCGGAAGTGGCGCGCACCCGTGAAAACCATCGCAATATTGTGCTCGTTGCAGGCCTGGATGCTCTCGTCGTCGCGCTTGGAGCCGCCGGGCTGGATGATGCAGGTCACGCCATGCTCGGCAAGCACGTCGACGTTGTCGCGGAACGGGAAGAACGCGTCGCTTGCGCAGGCAAAGCCGCCCTTCTCCACGCCCTCGCGCTCGCAGAAGTCCTCGGCGCGCTCGCAGGCAAGCAGCGCAGAGTCAACGCGGTTGGGCTGACCGGGGCCCATGCCAATGCCGGCCTTGCCCTTGGAGACCAGGATGGCGTTGGACTTGACGCCCTTGCAGACCTTCCAGGCAAACTCGAGCTCGGCCATCTCGGCATCGGTGGGCTTGCGGTCGGTGGGGAACGTAAAGGTCGCGGGGTCCTCGGTCACGTGGTCGACCTCCTGCACCAGCATGCCGCCGTCGATGGAGCGCAGTTCCACCTGGGCGCCGTGGTCCACGCCGCCGGTAGCCAGCACGCGCAGGTTGGGGCGCTTGGCCATGCGCTCGAGCGCCTCGGCAGTGTAGCTCGGGGCGATGATGACCTCGACAAACTGCTTGTTCTGATCGGCAAAATGCTCAACCAGCTCAAAGGGAACCTCGCGGTTGCAGGCGATGATGCCGCCGAAGGCGCTCTTGGGATCGCAGGCGAAGGCGCGGTCGTAAGCGGACGTAATGTCCTCGGCAACGGCGGAGCCGCAGGGGTTCTGGTGTTTGAGGATCACGCAGGCAGGCTCGTCGAACTCGCGGACCAGGTTCCAAGCGGCATCGGCATCCAGATAGTTATTGTAGCTGAGCGGCTTGCCCTGGATCTGCTCGGAGCCCACGAGCGGAAACTGCGAGCTCGCGGTGTTCTCGCAACCCTCGGCAAAGCGGTAGACCGTAGCCTTCTGCTGAGGATTCTCGCCATAGCGCAGGTCGTCGACCTTCTCCAGCGAAATCTCGAGCTTGGCAGAGGTATCCGCCACGTCACTTGCCTGGGCGGCAAGCCAACGGGAGATAGCCGTGTCGTAGGCGGCGGTGGTCTGGTAGACCTTCACCTGCAGGCGACGACGGGTGGAAAGCGTGGTGCAGCCACCGGTCTCGTGCATCTCGGCCAGGACGGCATCATAGTCGGCCGGGTCGGAGATGACGGTAACGCTCGCGGCGTTCTTGGCGGCAGAGCGCAGCATGGAGGGACCACCGATGTCGATGTGCTCGATGGCATCCGCGAAGGTGACCTCGGGGTTAGCGACGGTCTTCTCGAACTCGTACAGGTTGACGACGACCAGGTCGATCAGCTTAATGCCATGCTGAGCCGCCTCCTGCATGTGCTGCTCGGAATCGCGGCGGGCCAGCAGCGCGCCGTGAACCTTGGGGTGCAGGGTCTTAACGCGGCCGTCCATCATCTCGGGATAACCCGTAAACTCCTCGATGGGGGTTACGGGAACGCCCGCATCCTCGATAGCACGAGCCGTACCGCCCGTAGAGATGATCTCGACGCCAAAGTCATCGACCAGCGTCCGTGCGAAATCGACGACGCCCGTTTTATCGGTAACCGAGATCAACGCGCGTGCGATCTTCACATCAGATCCCATGCAGTCCTCCTGTCTGGTACGCCGCCGTGCTCTGTGAGTCGGTGATACGTCGATCTGCAGCGCTCGCGCAGCGGCATTGAAAATACTGATTCAATGTAGCGCATCGAGCGCGTCGATGCACCCCGCAACGGTCGCATGTGCAGAAAAAGCTTGCGAGCGGAGGGCATGGGCGCGGCACCGGGCGCGGTGAGTTCATGGAACACAGGGGCACCATAATTCGATGCCAATGGCGTGGTAGAACTGTGCTCGATATGCATCCGCAAAAGAAAGAGGCACCATGGTCTCGCGGGTTCTCTACCGACCGTTTGACACCGAAGACTTCGACGCCATCGCGCTGATTCTGCAGCAGCTTTGGCATAACAATTCGGATAACGATGAGTACAACCGCCTTGAGGCCGCGTGCGACCTTGCCTACTGCCTTTCGTCATCGACGTTTTCGCAAGTTGCCGTAATCGACGGCCAGGCGCGCGGCATTGCGCTTGCGCGTGCGGGACAGAGCTCCGACGCCGCCGTCAAGGAACATTGGATGGATACCGAGCGCGCGCTGCTATCGCAGATGCGCGAGCTGGAGCCTGATGCCTGCGCCGAGTATCTCTCGTTTGTGCGCGCAACCATCCGAACCAACAATCGCCTGCTCGAGAGCAGCCCGTTGCCGCACGACAACGAGGTCACGCTGCTTGCCGTGGATCGCGATGTCCATGGCCTGGGCGTTGGCACGGTTCTGCTCGATGCCGCGATCTCGCACCTGTCCTCGCTTGGAGCGACGAGGGCGCACCTGTACACCGACTCCAACTGCTCGTGGAAGTTCTACGAGCTGCACGGCTTTAAGCGCACCGCCACGCACCGCGCCAACCGCGAAGAGCGCCGTCACGACATGCCGCGCGAAAGCTTCCTCTACGAACTCGACCTAACAGCCTAGCCCAAGCAGCCACACCTAGTCATTTAAGTCTGTCCCCAATGAGTGGCCTTGGTGGTCTGCAAATAGCTGTGGTCAAAATACATCAAATATGAGTACTGTTACCTTTTTAGTAGCAGCGATTCGGGGCATTTTTGATGCTTATAGGCATGACGACCAGCTGCACGAGCTGACGTAACTCCCCAAATGTTCAATAAAATGGGCTCCTAACGAAAAGTACTCTCATTAGGAGCCCATTATTATGTGCAAACATATGTGACCAACGCAGCAACAGTACTCATATTTGGCATTTTTCGTCCACTGCCCCTTGCGCGAAGGTCCGCAGCGGAAAGTATGGCCCGTTTCGATGCACAAAAATGGGATGGATCTTCCCTGGCAACCGCCCAGAAAGATCCACCCCAAAGCAAGCGCTCGCTAGAACGTTCCGCCGCCGCCTCCGCCGACGCCGCCGCCTCCGCCGCCCGAGAAGCCGCCACCACCGCCGCCACTCGAGCTATCGGAGCTCGAAGCCAACTCGCGGATGGTCTCGTGATACACATCGTTGAACGAATCGAGCGGAGACTCGTTGCCGTAGTGATGGTAATACCACCAGTAGCAGGGGTAGTTGTCGTAGAAATCGTCGCTGTTGCGCAGGTCCGCAGGCACGGCCTCGGCCAGCTGTCGCAGCACTTCTTTCGAAACGCCTAGGGCAACGCCCATCACCAGCAGCTTGTTCCACAGCACCAGATCGCCCGGGACGGCTTCCTTTAGGCGTGTGAAATCCTCGAGCCAATGCTTGAGCGCCTTGCAGCGAGCCGCCACCTCGGCGCCCTCCGGCGTGTAACGGCGGAAGGTGCAGCTCAGGACAAAGCCCACGATCGTGACGGGGATCGAAATCATAGCGGCACCGACGTTGGCGTCCGCAAAGTCGGTATAGAACAGAGAGCCCAAAATGCCAAAGACAATGATGATGCCGAGAACCAAGCCGGCAACCAGGGCGACGGTGCCGTCCGAGGCGATAAGCTCGCGCGCCTCCAGCTTGCCCTTAACCGTGCTCTGATAGTCCTCGAGCTTGTCGCCAACAGATGTGGTGCGCTCGCTAGCGTACTCCTCCAGCTCGCTAAACGTGCGCGAACGGACTCCGCCCTTATCGGGCTTAACGCCAGCGAAGAAGACCTTGAGTACGTCGCGGTCGATGCCGTCCTTCTTGGCAGCCTTCCAGGCCTCGTCGGTCACTGTGATGCGATACGTCTGCTCCTCTTTTTCGCGACGGAGCAGACCCTTCTTCTTGGTCTCGGTCGCTTCTTCCAGCTTGATCACGCGGTCGTCGGTCAGCTTCATCAGCGTGGCGATATATGCCTGATCGGGCACGTCGTTCCAGCTCATAAGAGTTGCAAGCACCGCGGGATGATCGGCGGAGGGCACATCGCGGAAGTACTCGTCCTGGAAGAGCGGCTTGGGCTTGGGCCTGCGCAGCTTGAGCATCACGATTACACCGGTATAGGCAACCGCCACAACAACACACATCACGGCAATCGCGCCGGCAACCGCACGCGCGTGCTCACGGCGGGCGTTAGCTTCGTCGGCCCATTCCTTCTCTTCGCTCAGGATCGTTGACATGCGCTCTTCGCCCGAGGCGGCAAGCTGCGGCACCCAGTCGCTGGGGAAGGCGATGCGTGCCTCGGCAAACTCACCCTCGTGCACGCACGGAATGGTGTAGGTGACCATGGGTTCGTCCGCATCGAGCGATACGTCGCCCGTCAGCGGGCCGTGGCCCCATGCGCGGAAGTTATCGCCCTTGACGGCCGCCGTCCCGGCAGCGGCATTTGCGAAGTACACTTCCATCTCGACATCGTCGGAATCCGCAGACCAGCCGTCACCCACGAACTTCCAGTAGAGCTCGGCGGTATCGGCCCAGTTCATAACCGCACCGGTCATGGTGTAGCTCACGTAATAGATCGCGCTGTCGCCGCTCTCGTGAGGGCTGAACACCTTAATCCTTACGCCGTCACCGGTCTGCTCGACCGTATAGACGCCAGAGTCGCCCTTGTTCGCGCTATCGACTTTGTTAAACGCGGTGTCCTCTTCCTCGACACTCTGCACATCGACGCCCGCCGTGCCGCCCTGCTGGTTGGCTCCCGTATTGATCTCCCAAAACACGCCGTTGATGTCGTCATCGAAATCAAACTGGCGCCCCTCTACAACGGTCAGCGATCCATCGGCTTCAACCGTGGCACCGATATAGGTTTGGGTCATGGAGTAGCCGTCGGCGTGCGCGGCGGCAGGCAGCAGCAACAACGCAAGCGCGACGAGTGCGCAGACGGAAGCGAATCGCGCAAACAGGTGGCGCTGCCGACAGGGCTTGGCAACGAGGGCGTTCATAGGCACATCCTTTGTCTGTGATACCAACAGCGTCATTGTCCCACGTTTGCGGGTTCATGTGACGAACATCTAGGTCAGCGGAGTATCAAACGGGACAAAAGTCACGCCCGCCGCCGGCACCTGGGGACGTTCCTTATCTGCCGGCAATCTGGGACACTCCTTGGCATAGCCCGCCCTGGCAATAGATACCACTTCACAGCTCCGTCACAGGTGTAGCGGCTTTGTGTGGGCGCGGCCCGCGCTGATTGAGCCGCCAACCGAGGGGCATAAAGCAGTTGAGCGAAACGGTTTGCCCCTTTGCCGTTCGCTCGAGGATCATGTCCCCCTTTTCCGCGGAAACCCCGGCAGTTGCGAAGAGCTGCTGGGGTTTCTGTCGTTTGAGGGGTTGAAGGGGCTGAGCTTGGGGCGGTAATCGAGGTGTTGAGTCGGTGCCCGCCGCGCACAACACGCAGCCTCGGCAACTCGCGAGCATCGACGACGCCCCCTCACCTCACCCCGCGCTATACTCGTCCGCATGGATATCAACGCATGCAACATAGCAACACACGCCGCGGGCGCACCAGCAGCGGCCGCTCCCGCGCCCGTCGTGGGCCGCTTTGCCCCGTCGCCCTCGGGCCGCATGCATCTGGGCAACGTGTTCAGCTGCCTGTGCGCGTGGCTTTCGGCCCGCAGCCAGGGCGGCAGCATCGTGTTGCGCATCGAGGACCTGGACGATCGCTGCAAGCGCCCGGAACTTGCCGCCCAATTGATTGACGACCTAGCCTGGCTGGGGCTTGAGTGGGACGAAGGCCCCTACTGCCAGCACGATCGCCTGGACTTGTACGAGGACGCCCTGCACCAGCTGCAAGACGCCGGCCTCACCTATCCCTGCTTTTGCACGCGCGCCGAGCTCCACACCGCAAGCGCGCCGCACGCCAGCGACGGCACGCCCATCTACCGCGGCGCCTGCCGAGGCCTTTCTGCCGAGGAGGTTGCCCGCCGCAGCGCCCTGCGCGCTCCCGCCACGCGCCTGCGTGTGCCCGCCGTCGACGACCTCGCCGGCGACGTGATCGAATTCGTTGACCGCACGTACGGAGCCCAATGCGAGGCACTCGCCACCGAGTGCGGCGACTTTTTGGTGCGCCGCAGCGACGGCGTGTTTGCCTATCAGCTGGCCGTGGTGGTCGACGACGCTGCCATGGGCGTCACCGAGATCGTACGCGGATGCGACCTGCTTGGTTCCACGCCGCGCCAGATCTATCTGCAACATCTGCTGGGACTGCCCACACCGCGCTACGCGCACATCCCGCTGCTCATGTCGCCGGACGGCCGCCGCCTTTCCAAGCGCGATCGCGATCTGGACCTGGGCGAGCTCCGCACCCGCTTTGGCACACCCGAGGCACTGTTGGGATGGCTCGCCGGGCAAACAGGCATCGCGCCGGACACCACGCCGCGTACCGCCGAGCAGCTGGTCGAGCACTTTAGCTGGGACGTCATCCGCGCGCACCGCGAGAACATCACCGTAATGGCCGAGTAGTCAAACGCCCTGCCCCCTTCACTACCCCCCCCCCCCGACGAGTGCGTAATTCTGTATCTTGTTATGTACGGAATAGTTCCGTACAATGATGCAAAGGAGGTTTTACCATGCCAACGATTGAGAAACAGCGCCGTATGGATCTAAGGCTGACCGAGCGTCAACGCCTTACTTACGAGCGCGCCGCGGCCTTGCGCGGGCAAACTCTCACCCAATGGGCCACGGCTCACCTTGACGAGAGCTCCGCACGTGACATCGCCGAGGCGTCAACAACCTATCTTTCTCCTGATGGTTTTGATGCATTTTGCGAAATGCTCGACTCACCCATGCCCCAAGCCGCAAAAGCGTTGCTCGACCGTAAAGCGATTTGGGAATGAGCACGTTTACCAAGCCCGTTCAACTCCCCGTTGGTCAAGGCATCGAGGCTTTCCACTGCGGTAATACCCTTGTAGACGGATGGGCTAAAAACAGATCAGCCTCGGCGCGAAGAAGAGGGTCGGCGGTTATATACGCATCGTATTACGACGGCGCAGTCGCCGGGTTCTATACGCTATGTACGCACTCCGTAGCTCGCGAAAATGTTGACGGAGGATGGTTCGTTCGGAACTCCCCCTCCCAAGTTCCCGCAGTGTTGCTTGGAATGATGGGGGTTGATGAGAAATTCAAGGGGCTTGGTCTGGGAGCATCGTTGCTCAAAGATGCCATCGAAAACGCCTTGAAAATTTCTGCCCTAGCGGGAGCGCGAGCTTTGGTTGTCGATCCAGTAGATGATGAGGCGGCAGCGTTCTATGCGCATTTCGGCTTTGCAGCCCTACCCGGCACCAACCGAATGGCGTTGAAACTCTAGACCGCCAGCAGCATCTCCTCCAGCTCCCAGTATGTCT
Source organism: Collinsella sp. AF37-9 (assembly GCF_003475115.1). Classification (NCBI taxonomy): domain Bacteria; kingdom Bacillati; phylum Actinomycetota; class Coriobacteriia; order Coriobacteriales; family Coriobacteriaceae; genus Collinsella; species Collinsella sp. AF37-9. The sequence continues at coordinate 36,013 of NZ_QROQ01000016.1, forward strand.
TAAGTTACCCTACAGATAATGACTATTGCCAAAATGTAGGGTAACTACCCAAGGCATCATACGAAGAGCTCGCTATGCCTGCCCCTACGCAACGTCCCAGGGCTGGAGCTCGCCGCCCAGGCGAACGATGCAGTCGTAGAGCACGGTGTGGCGCTCGGCCGGGTTGGCATCCCGATGAAAATGCCCGTAGTACCAGCGCTTGTAGTCCAAGCGGTCCTCCAGCTCATCGAAAAACGCCGTAAGCCGATCAACGGCGGGGCAATTCCAGCCGGGCGCCGGATAAAGCGTGGGCGAAAGCATGCGCGTAGAGCAGGTGTGGGTGACCACGTAGTCGACCTTCCAGCCCACGCCGTCGAGCTTTGTCCGCGCCTCCTCAAAGTTGCGCTCGTCCGGCAGCTCCTGCGGCCACCAGCTGGAATACGGAATGCGGTATTCCTTGTCCACGCTCGTGGCGCCGCCCATGGTAAAGACCGTTGAGCCGTCGAGTTCAAAAACCTCGCCGCGCGTCAGGCGCCGTATGGGCGAGGTGTCCGACAGGCGCTGTGTCAGTCCGCCGTGCCACAACTCCATGGGTCGCTCCGCCCAGTGGTCGAAACGTTCGTGGTTGCCGTCGACGAACAGCACGGTATAGGGGCGCGACTCCAGCCAAGCGATGTCGGCGCACTCCTCGGCAGAGAAATCCCACGGAAGGCCAAAGTCGCCGGCAATGATGAGATAGTCGTCGCTCGTCAGGCTTTCCCCAAGATCCCAATCGCGCAGCTTTTGCATGTCAGCGCCGCCATGGACGTCGCCCGTCACATAGACCGTCATCGGATCACCACTTCCCTCTTATAGGTTTCGAGATCGCGCTCGACCTGCTCGTCGCCCGTGGCGTTGACCCACCACGGCCACTTAACGCAACACACCGGCTCGTCTACCTGTGCAAACCACGACTTGAGCTCCTCCAGGCTCACCGGGGCGTAGCCGTTGGCGTCCACGCCCACGTCGTAGCGCAGCAGCCCCTGCCGAAGGTTGAACTTGTTATACGCGTCGCCACAGCTGTGGATATGCCCGTGCAAATGCCAGCCGCCGTGCGACATACCCTGCCAGTCGACCATGGGATAGTGGCTCAGCACGATTTTCTGACGGTCGATCTTGAGCACGCAAATGGGCGGCTCGACGATAAAAGCATCCGCCACCGCAGGCTGCGTCCAGTCTTTATCGTGGTTGCCGGGCAGCAGATGGATGCGCTTGCATGCAATGCTTTTGCGCAACTCGTAGGCATCTTGGACCGTCATCTTAAAGCTGAAGTCACCCAAAATGTAAAGCTCGTCATCCGCAGCGACCTTGCTATTAATGCTAGCGACCATGGCGTCGTTCATCTGCCCAACAGTCGACCAAGGCCTGTCGGCGAGCCGCAGCATGTTCTCGTGCCCAAAGTGGGTATCGCTGGTAAACCAGATCATGGGGACCTCCTAACGCTCTTGCTCAAAATAGTCACTCGCCGTCTCATCCTGCCCATCGGCACATCGCGCTTCGATCGGCACGATATCTTGGTAGATAAGGCGATGCTTGTCATCGCGCCATTCATCGTCATGGTAATGGCCAAAGAACCAGGTGCGGTAGTCGAGCCGCCCGTCGAGCTCGCCCAAAAAGGCCTGCAGCGAATCGTCGTAGAACTCGCGATTGCACTCCATGCACAGCTCGTCAGCCAAATCGACCGGCGCCTCGTGCGTCACAACATAGTCGACCTTCCAGCCCGCGCGATCGAGCGAGGCGCGACAGTGTTTGATCTCGCGCTCACTCGGCATCTCCTCGGGCCACCACGTCTTTCCCTCCTGACGCCACTGTTTGTCATGGCTCGCGGCGCCACCCATGGCGAGCACCGTGGTCCCCGTGATGTCGAACACCTCGCCGCGCATCAGGTGCAGCACGTGCGGGCGAACCTCGTGAACGAGGCCCCCGTTCCACTCACGCATTGGCAGCCCCGCCAGCAGATGATGGTTCTCGTGATTGCCGTCGACAAAACACGTGGTCCAGGGCTTGGACTCAAACCAGTCGAGCCAGTATTTGTCGGTGTTCGAGCCGCTCCATATAAAGCCAAAGTCGCCGGCAACGATGACAACGTCATCGCGCGTCAGCGTTCGACCCAATGGCCAAACGCGCGACGAGAAGCGACTCGCCCCATACTCGGCAACACCGTGAACGTCTCCGGTAACGAAAATAGACATCAAACAACACCTCCGTGCTGTGCGACTCTGGACAAATCAATGGAAGAAATTGCAGGCCGGGCCGGCATCTGTATCCCTTAGGGCTTACCCTTCGTTCTTCCATCCAAACGGATCAAACACCCAAAAAACTAGATCGAGCACACTGTTGGCGGGCAGCATGTTGGGCAGGGCGTCTTGCCTCGCTTGAGTGCAGCCGCTAATGGTACGCTTGTTTTAATGGCGTTTTGAGGAAGGCTTTTGCACCCCGTAGAACGGTGGTAAATCTTGCCGTTCTTAGTGACGATTACCTTGATTTTTGAGGTATCCACGCTGCGGGGCTCGATGGGCGCAGCCACCTCTTGACGAGCTGGCGCTGTTTTCCAAGGCTTGCCTCTCGAAAAACCAAAATCGCAGAATCGATTGATATAGCTGTCGAAACATCCATCGAACAGCAACCCCGTTGCCAGACCCGCCATGAATCCGCAGGCGATCGCGGCCTCTCCTCTTATTTGCATATATCCCTCCTTAATCAATCTTGAAGAAAAAGGCGGCGCGCGCCGCAGAGCCCATGCCCCTGCGGTGCGCGCCAAAAACAGCGCGCTTCCCTGTCCCTAACGGATCAGCTGGCGGCGCTTATCGGACAGGAATACGCCGGCGGCCACCAGGACCGTGCCGCCGATCACGAAGGTCTCACCCAGCAGCTCGGACGCATCGCCCGTGGCGGGCATCGCCGTCTGCCAAGTCGTGGCCTCGGTCTTTGCCTCCGCATGCTTGGCCTGGTACGTCACTTGCGTGACGGGCTGGGTCTGCTCGCCGTTTCCGCGGTCGGCGGCCTCTTGGCGAGCGATCTCGGCGTTAAGCTCGGCAATAGCCTGGTCGAGCTCGACCTTGGCGGCGGTGTAGTTGGCGAGCGCCTCCAAGTATGCCGGCGCCACGGCATCCGTCGCAGCCACGGCGTCATCGAGTTCGGCCTTGGCGGTCGCGGCACGCTCGGCGGCATCGTGGGCCGCAGCGATCTTGGCGTTAAGTACCTCGTCCGCATCGTCAGTGCTGCCGTTGACAATGGCTTCGGCAATATTGATTCTGCGCAGGCGGGCAACCGCGGCGGCAGAGGCGTCGCGCGCGACAGTCGCATCCACCACGGCATCGTCAGCCTCCACCACGTCATACTCGGCATCGCTCACGGCCATCGCCGCTGCATCGAGCGCGGCATCGGCAGTCGCTTTGTCCCCAGTGGCCTTGGCAAGTGCTGCGGCGGCATTCTTAAGCTGAGAGGCGCGGGCGGCAGCTGCATCAGATTTTGCCTGAGCCGTTGCCACGACGGCGTCGGCATCGCTTGCAGCCCGCTGCGCCATATCGAGCTCCACCTGAGTGGCAGCAGCATCGATGCCTGCCTGATCGGCATCGCCTTGGGTGGCAAGAAGTTCGGCCTCCGCCTCGCGCTGATTGGCACGCGCGCTTTCGAGTGCAGACGACGCCGCATCAAACGCACGCTGAGCAGCGGCGATATCGGCTGAGTACGCCGCTAGCTCATCCTGGGCCGCGGCAAGTGCATCCCGTTTGTCGCCAACACCGGCACGAGCGGCGTCCAGTGCGCGCTTGGCAGCAGCCACCTTGCCCTTGGCAATGTCGAGCTCGCCAGACTTGGCGGCCACGGCGTCCTGCGCTGCCGCAACAGCGGCGTTGGCAGCGCTCAAATCGGCGCGGGCATCGCTGACGGCACGCGCGGCGGCGTCAGCTGCAGCCTGCTTTTGCGCCACGGCAGCCTGGGCCTCCGAGGCCTTGGTTGCCGCGACATCAACGTTAGCGGCAGCGCGCTCAACCTGGGTTTGCTTTGCTGCAACGGCCTGCGATGCTGCACTCACCTTGCTGCCGGCATCGTCGGCAACGCCCTGCGCCACAGCAAGCTCCTTGCGTGCCGCATCCACGCCCTGCTCGGGATTTGCCAACGAGTCACACCACGCATTCAACGCAGCCTCATACTCTGCAACCGTCATCGGATTGAGGTTATACGGCTTATACCATTGACCAGAATATACAAATGTTTGCGCCTGTGTACTCCCGTACAGCGTCCCTCGCGTGCAAACGCCCATGCCCGTCACGGTGTAATCGGGGTTGATCACGTTGATGTAATGTCCGACCGAAGGGTTTGGTCCACCGTGCAGTGCGGCGTAGTTATCAATCTGGGAGCTATGCGCTGTATAGAAATCGTAAGCGGCCTTTCCCGTAAGGCCCGACGCGCCCAGCGAGGCGGCGGCAGCATCAAAGATGGCCTTCTCCTGATCGACCCACTGCTTAAACGGATTGCTTCCGTAGTTCCACGCCACATTCTCGCCCACGTTAAACTGCTGAGCGTGCGCGACCTTCGTATCGGAGAAGTTCGCGTCGGCGATGGCGATCGCCATCATGGCATATGTCACCTTGAGCTCGCCTAGGCCAACGCTTGCGCGATACTCGTTGCACGCTTTGAGCCACACAACCGCCTGCTTCATATTGGTCAGGCTCGTCGCGTCGACTTCCTCGCCCACCTTGTTGTAGCCAGCGAGTTTGCAGTTGAGGATGATATCCGCCGCATCGTCGGCACCCACACTCTTAAAGAATGCGATGGCACCCTGGCGGTAGTTCTCCGCCGATGCATTCGCCGTTGCCTGAGCGGCATCGAGCTTTGCCTGGGCCTGAGCCACAGCCTGGTCGGCCTGCTGCTTTTGGGCCTTCGCCTGATCGAGCGCCTTGTCGGCAGCGTCTTTCTCGTCCTTGGCCGCCGAAAGCTTGGCCTGGGCATCGGCCAGCTCCGTGAGCGCACTGGCATGATCGGTCTTGGCCTGGTCAAGAGCGGCGTCGGCAGCGGTCTTGGCAGCAGCGGCGGCATCCAGCTTTGACTGGGCATCGGCAGCGGCCTGCTGCTGATCGGCAACTGCCTGCTGAGCAGTCTGAACCTCGCCCTCGGCGGCGGCAACGTCCTGCTCAGCGGCAGCAAGCTCGCTCTCGCACTTCGACTGCGCGGCCTTGGCGGCCGTCAGCGCTTCGGACGCAGCAGCCACCTTTGCCTTGGCGGCCTCGTACTCCGGGCCCGCGGCGCCCTGCTCGGCTCGATCCAGATCGGCCTTGGCCGCGTCATAGCTCGTCTGCGCGGCATCCACGTCCGCATCTGCCGCGGCCTTTGCCTGCCGAGCTGCCGAAAGCTTGCCCTGCGCGTCCTGCTGCTTGGCAGCGGCGGCAGTGGCAGCGTCTTGAGCATCCGAGAGCTTGGCCTGCGCATCAACGACCTGCTGCTTCGCCTGTTCCAGGTCACTCGCAGCCTGCCCTGCGGCAGCCTGGGCGGCAGCTACAGCCTCGGGCGTAGCATCGGATGCAGCAGCCTGTGCGGCCTCAAGCGCAGACTGGGCATCACGGGATGCCCTCTGGGCAGCAGTCAGGGCTTCATCCTTGTCCGCCAGCTCCTTCTTGGCAGCATCGAGCGCAGCCTGAGCGTCCTCAAACGCCTTGACATCCTGATCGGCCTTGTCCTGCGCAGCGCCCAGCTGCTTTTCCAGCTCGGCCGAAGCAGCGGAGGCCGCGCTATCGCTCGCACCGCGGGCCGCGTCACAGGCGCCCCGCGCCTGCTGCTGGTTGACGGCGGCAGCATCGTAGGGAGCGGCAGCCGCTTCCAGATCGGCCTTGGCGGTAGCAGCTTTAGCGCGCGCCGCATCAACTGCAGCCTGCAGGTCGGCGACCTTTTGCGCTGCAGACACGGCACCCGCGCCAGTACCGGCGGCCGCAGCGCTCGTCAGCGGCGACATCACCGCAGCCGTTGCGCCCGCGGCGCCAATGCCATCCGCACCCTGCGCCGCCGCGGTCAGAGGCGACAGCAGCGAGCCGCCCGTCATGGCAATCGTCGCCGCAGCAACCGTCGCCACGCGCCCAGCCGCCCTGGCCTTACCCAAGGCCTTGCCGTTCATGTCCTTGTTCATGTTCTTGCTCATTGCCGATTCCTTCCCACGGTGAGCCGTTGTTTGACACAGATAGTCGATCTAACTTGCCCCGCTAAAAAGAGGTGATAACGGGGTAATTAAATCGGAGGAGTTGGAGACAAGCCCACATCCATCAGCGGATGCCGAGCTCATACTCCCGCTCGCGCTCAATATCATTCATGTACTCATAATCTTCGGAGCTAAGCTCTGAATCATCTTGAGCAAACATGTAGTTCTCGGCCTTAGAACAAATACTGTAACCGCAGATGGTATTGAGATCGATATGGTCGGTATTGTCGTTGTAAAGGGGGAAAATTCTGCTGGTCATGCTCAAGTACCTCTCAACATAAACTGAAAACTCATTTGCTTGGTCTCTTTTTGAGACCCCATCTGATGTGCTATGGCTGCAGTATATGTTCTCCCCTTTTACAATGCAAGCATAATTTCAAAAAGTTCTAGGAGCGATAATTGCGCGACACCATCACTTGCCGCCACCGACATCCCCCACCGCGCCCTCACGCGCAGCGCACTCGTTGAGATACTTGACCGGAATCGGCCACCTGGAGGGAGCTCCGTAGCGCGAAAGCCCCACATTGACCAGCTGAACCAGCAGCTCGGACAGATCATCACCTTCGAGCACCTCAATCGAGCGTACATGGATCGCCGTTGCCACATCCTCTTTGGTGCCGTTGTTGACGCCGACAAAGTAGCAGGTCATCCCTGCGCGTTCGAACGTTCCAATGCCGTAATAGGGCGAGTTGTAACTCTCGAAAAACTCCTTCTTACGACCCGCCTTACCCGTAAGCTGGTAATCGCGCACCAAGTTCACGAAGTCGCTAGAGAAGGTCGTCAAGCCCGTATCCCGCACGCGTGCGAGCATAGCGCGTCCGCCCGCCCGCACGTCAAAGATATAGGCGTCCTTGTCGAGCTTACCCTCGGCCGTCAGCAGCTCAAGCTCCATCTCGTCCACGGGACCGTCCTCGATCGGATGTGAGGCGTAGTCCATGGCCCCGTCCGCACCGATCGTCAACGTCGCAAGGCGCTCATCCAGCTCAACCTTATCCTTCTCCTTGCGCGCAACATTGGCCACGCCGCAGACCGTCACCGACCCAACGCCAAAAGAGCCAAGGTCAAACGCCCTCACCCGTCCGTCGGCAACATCTTGCTTAACCAGCAGCTCTTTGAGCATGGCCCCCAGGATCCCCTCCTGTGCGCCGCGCACCTTTGCATTCGACGCCGCCTTAAACAGCGGCTCGCACACATCCGGCGTCACATGCTGTTCCACCACCCCAGCGTGCAGGGCATAGCCATCGTTCTCGGCAACCTCGTTAGGCACAACAACCAGATTCCAAGCCAACGGATCAACAACTCCGCCGTCATACGACGCGCGCACATCCCAGGAGGTATCGCTGAGTCGATCGGCGAGTTTGCGCGCGACCCCGGCAAGCCCTTTGCGCGCAAACGACACCACGACCCGCTGCCCCACCGAACGTTCCGCAACCACGCGGGCATATTGCTCGCTTTTCAAAACCTCGTAGAAGCTCTTACGCGGATACTCTCTGAGCGACACCTGGGCAAAATCGCTGTACCGACGCTCAAGAATCTGCAGCTCTCGGTACAGGATGCCCTTCTTGGTATAGGCGACCTTTTCCGCTTGGGCCGAAAACGTAAGATCACGGCGCTTGGACGGCTTATCGCCCTTGGCGCGGCGCAGGATGTACTCGTCACGTTGTCCGTGAGCCAGCACCACCGAAGCCACGGGCGACAGCCTGTAACCAACCTGGCTGTTAATCTTCTCGAGCTCCTTCTTGTCGCCTGCCGCACGACCGATGAGCACCCGTCGCTTGGTAAACGTTCGGATCTTAAGTTCGAAGGTGCAATCCTCGTTGATAACGGTCTCGACCGTCTCAATCTTGGCAGGGCCCGTTCCAGCTTCCTCAATGGCGTCGCGGCGAGCACCCTTGGCGCTTACAACATACAAGTGCCCCGTATCATTGGGAATCTCGTCCTCGATCCCCTCAAATTGCGAGCACGAGTTGAACAGCAGACGCAATGCGATGTAATCATCCAGCTCGTTCCAATGAGTTTTAATCGGAACCATTTGCTCATGGTCGAGCGAAGCGCTCAGGTCACCCGTCTGCGCGCCCGCCTTGACCATCAGAAAGACGCGGTTGTCCTCGAGCTGCGTAAGCGCGACGACCTTACCTGTCTGGCACACATCGGCCATAAAGTTTGCCACGGCATGCTTGTCCGCATCGCCGACGTTGCACCAAAAGACCGAGTAGCGCTTCTCGGCAGCCGCGGCATCGAGCTGCAATACGAGCTCGGACACAGCGATGTCTCCCAAGCCACACGGCTGGCTATGCTTCGATTGCACGACCGATCGCCTCCATCATCTCCAAACTGATTGCTCCATCAGCTGCCATATAGGGGAAGGAGAACACCATCCCCTCGCCATCGATCGGCTTTTGACGGAGCTCCAGCGCCGCTTCATCGGCCAAAACATTGACGATCAACAGGCGCTTCGCCCCAACTTTTTGAGCCTTTGCCTTAAAGCGCTCGGCATCCGTAGTCTCGCCGCCTGAGCGCCTGTAGGCCTCGTAGGCGCCGATGCGATAGTGCTTAAAATCGATCCACACGCCGGTCTTGTTACCGGCGGCATCGAGCACCTCAAAATCGCCGCCTGTCTCGGCATGAGCCGCATCACCACGAGCAAGCGAATACCGGCCATCGTAATACGCCTCGAAGATAGCCCTACCGGCAGACTCTCCCAGTTCTCCCAGGTACACCGCCTGGAACATATAGGGCGTCATGTGTGCCGTCGCCGCCGGCTGCGGCATCGCAGGCACCCCGTCGTGCGACCAACGCTCGCGCACTTCCTGAATCGACAGCAGCTCGGGCACGCAGGCCGCCGCCTGGCTTACCTGGCGAACCTTCGCGCCCTTTAATCCCTCGTCGTAGTGGCAGCGCTCCTCCAGGCGGGCAGCAATCTGCTCGACAGGTTCACCCTCATAGCTGGGAAACTCAAAATGCGGCACTTTACACGCTCCGCCCTGCGCATACGCATAGCCACTCGCGGCGAACGGCATGTGCAGTGCGGTGCTTTTGCGCGCAGGATAGCTAGCGAGATCCTCCCACGGCAGGCAAAAATGATGCAGATAAAAGTCGCGTTCGTCATCGAAGGCGGCCAGGTCTTCCTCGCGCGCATCGAGCGAGGTGACCTTCCACGCCAGCTTTTCGTGCTTCTCTTTTGCCAGGTTGTTCCTAAAGGCAGCGAGGTTCTGCTGCTTGCTGGCAGCGTGTTGCTTCTTGTCCGCCATGTGATTGTTGACGGCCGCGCAGGCGCCAACCACCTGCTCCAGCTCGTAGCCCATCGGCAAATCGTGCAAGAACGAAAAATCGCAATCGGCGGCGATTTCGCGATCGAGCATCACCTGCACGTGCGGCATCTTTACGCTCGTACGCATCAAGCGACCCACGGCCTGCGTCACGATGCGAGCGCCTTCGACCTGGTAAGAGAGGGTGTCGCGCACCGGCAGTTTTCCACCGACGCCCGCCAGTACCGTGCGCACGCGATGGCGCTTCTGGATAAACGGAATCTCGCCGCGCGCCACGAGCTCCTCCTGTTCGACCACGCCAAGCAGTGCCTGCTGGTCAAACTTCTTTGAGCTCATATCGACTCCCCAGGTCAAACGGCTCGTAGGCGACTCCACGTACAAAAAATCGAGGTCCATCTTGGGGTGTCGCTCAGCGTTGTCAAAACCACAATCGACCTGGCGCACCGCGTCGCGCAGGCTCTCCGGCACCTCGTATTTAAGATTCTTGGAAAAGCCACCAGCGGCAAGGTTGATAAACATCAGGGTCGGCTCGCCATTCTTCAGACGTTCCTGAGCGGCGCGCCAGCCCTCCTCCCAGCCGGAGGCATTAAAGCACGGAACCATATCCTTGGCCTCCTCGAGCGACTTCTCGTACGACGCCTCGGGGTGCTTAACGTTCCTAATCACCAGTTCGGCAACGATTTCTCGGGCAAGATCCAGTGCCAAACTATTAAAGTCGCCATGGTTTCCCATGTGTCGTGTCGTAAAGATGGCTCCCGCCTGCTGCTCACTGCGCGCCACGCCACGCGCCCAGGCGCTCACGGCAACGAGCGTCTTGCTCAGACGCTTGAGTTCAAACTCGATGCTTTCGGCATCGCTCGTGGTCACCCTGTCGGCAATCTTTCGGCGAAGGCACACCGCAAGCCCTTCGCTCACGCCAATCTGGTCAAAGAATTCCATCGCACGCTCGTACACCTCGTCGGGCGACACGATACCGCCTCCATAGGCGCCGCCGGCCACGGCCGCCATGCCGGCAAGCTTCTTGGACTCGTCAACCCAAACGACGTCGACGTCATACACCGTTGCCGCCTGTTTGTTGAATAGCTTGGTCTGTCGCACGATCTCTTGGTTCAGCTCGTCGATCCAAGCATCCTTACGAACCACGCCGTGCACTTCGTCCAGGTAATCAAGGTCAAAGTTCTTAATGGTCGGCGCATTCCAGGTAGCGCTCATGCACACGCAGGGAGCCTTGGCGGCAATGGACGCAAGATACGCCTCGGGCATGCGCTCAATGCCATGATTGGTCAGGTACGTGGTTAACATATGGTCGATGGTCGTTTCCATCACCAGGTAGTTAACACCGCGCGCGTACATCGAATCGTCAACGGCATCGATCTCGTCGTTCTTGCGATCCTTAAAGAACAGCGCCAGCATCAGCGAATTCCAGAAGTATTTCTCGTTGGTCTGGTCGTTCCTAATGCCCAGGGCATCGATGATATTCTTGCGCGAAAGATCGTCCTTGTACGAAATGCTGCCGTAGTACAGCCTGTCCATAAGCGTGGCGCAGCGGGCAAGATGGCCCACTACCATCCTAACGAGGCCGCGCGCACGGCGCACCGCCTTGTTGACGGTCTGCTGCTCGTCCGTCCCACATGACGTAATCACATTGCGGTTGCGGCGAGCATCGAGCTCATAGCGCAAAGGTTTCGACAGGCCATCGCCCACCGAGACATCGTCGTTGCCAAACAGACGACGACCGGCAAGCTGCTCGTCTTTCGCCTCGTCAGACAGGGCAAAAGGCTGCTGCAGCTCCATATCCTGAATACACGCAGTGATCATCTTTTGAATACGCTGGGCACCCTTGGCAATCTCTTCGGCAGTCTCCTCGACGCTCGCTCGCGAAACCTTGCCCATTGCCGCGTTTGACCCCTCGTGCTCGCCCGAGGTCGAGGCGTGCGTATAGACCGCCATCCACTGGCCTCGATTTCCCAGCAGCAAAGGATCCACCACGCCACCATTAAAATGACGGTCAAGGATGCGCAGCATCTCATCGGGCTGGAATTTCATATGGTCCGCCGCTAGCATCGACAGCATGTCGGCCTTCGCATGGTCGATCTCGTCAAAGACAAACAGACACTCATCGGCAACCGATGCATTAAAGAACACGACACCCGCGCCTGTCACCGTATCGATTCTATTGACGAGCTTTTGCGGCGTGCACGCGATCACATGCGGCGTGCGTTTATCGTTGAGCAATGCCGAGGGCCAAATCTGGGGAATCACCTCAAAGCCACGTATGATGCTCTGACGTCCACGACCCACCGCTCGGCGCAAGCTCGCGTCTGCCAACGCCAGCTTATCCCACAGCCCCGGAGTCAGGCAGTCGACAACACTTCCCAGACGCTCCTTCTTGTCCAAAATGCCCAAAAGATCATCGGCGATCTCCATTGCGCTGTTCCACGCGTGCGTAATGTCGCGAAGAACGGCCTCGTCCTTCGCTCCAAAGGGGCAAGAAATATCGCGCGGCTTTATGCTGCCCTTGTCAAACCTGGCATCGATCCAGTTTGTAATGTTCTCGCCCGCTCGCGGAAGATCGAACACCATGCGCGCCGCATCTTTGGGATCCATGCCCTGGCCAGCCAGCAATTCGCGCACGTTTGCAACAAAGTTGTCGCGGTTGTCCTTGCCCGGAACCACAAACACCAAGGTACGGCGACCGCGACATTTATTAAAACAGCCCGACTCATCCCAGCCGCCGGCAATCAGGTCTGCCGTGACCTGCTCGGCCGTGTAGTTTTTACCCGAGCCCGTCGTGGCGCCCAAAAAGTACAGGCCGTTGTTGTCCTGGTCCTTGGCGCCGTCCTGGTCCTGTGGGACAAACAGCGCACGCTCAAAAAACTCGCGCATCGCCTTTTGGCGCGCAAGATAGGGGACAAGTTCCTTGTCGCTCGCAGACGACGGATTCGATTGACAGCTCAGTTCCCACGTAGCCATGGTCAAACCTCCGATTTAGTTGTTGCATGTGTTGAATACCATCCCGTGCGGACAAAAACTCACGCAGGGCGGTTGAGCGGCATCCATGCCGCTTGAGAAAAGGAAAGAAAGGGAAGAGAGGCAGTCGGCGATTACTCGCACGAAGCGAGCAGCTTCTCAAGATCGCACTCCAATGCTTCACGCTCCTCAACGTCCATCACTGCAAGGGCGACACGCATCAGGGACACCTTGGCGGCAAGCTCCTTAACCTGGTCGGGGCGCTTGCTAAAGTGGTCGTAAATCCGCAGGGCCTCCCCGGCCGTCAGGTACTGCCACTTTTCCAACGAAGGCTTTTCGGACCTGCTCACGGCATCGACCCACTCGCCAAGACCCTGAAAACCGTTGCCCGTAGTCGTGCCGTTCATAACCACATCGATCGGGCTCAGCAAGCAATCGGGCGATTTTTTGTACACCAATTTGGTGAGCATAAGCACCTGGGCAAGGTTGCGATACTTGTCCTGATCGGCATAGAGCACGTCGTTGTAGCAGGCGCACGCCTTAAGCAGCTCGTGGGCGGCAATGCGCTCCGGCCCATCAAACGGAACGCCGCGCAACAACACCCCAGCAAGATCGAATGCCTTGCCGCCCTGCACGATCTTGTCGAGCGCCGAGCCGTCCACCAAATCCGCCAGCCAAGCAAACTCAGGCTGATACGGCTTATGCTCGTCCTCGTCCTCATGCTCCATCCAGTTGTTCACCAGCGTCAGGGCTTCAATCTCCCTCCCGTTCAGAAAGGGCGAATTCTCCCCCATCTCTTCCTGCAAAAAGCCCCGCGGCTCATGAGAGCGCTCGTACGCAACCGCAAGTTCCCCGTCGCTCACGACCAAGGTCGCACGGGAAATATAGGTATCTTCCCGCATGTCCCTCCAGGCGTACATCATAAGGGGACGCAGCTGACGGAGCATGCCGCGCGCGCCGGCACCTTCCTTAACCGCGCGCTTCGCCGCAAGGCGAGCAGCATCTGCCATCAGCTCCATCTTGGCGCCATTTCCCATCATGTTGTTGTACTTGGGCAGGTACTGTTCATACGCAATCTGGACCAGATCGTCCACGCTCAAGGCGTTAAAGTTAATCACCGAGCCAATGCGCCCGCACAGCTCGGACATAATACCCCAAGTCTCAACATCCTCGATGGTCGCACTGTCTCGCAGCTCGTTTGCCGATTTTGCGGCGGTGCGCACGGCGGCATACGAGGATCCGAAGCCGACCGTGGTGCCAGACTTGTCACTCAGGCGCTTGCGCACCAGAGCATCCAAGCCCATAAAGGCGCCGCCCAAAATGCAAACAACCTGATCGAGGTTGAGCGTCTTAATAGCCGCACTCTTGGAGGTATCACATTCAAACGGCATCTCCCCGCCTTCCAAGAGCTTAAGGAACGACTGCGATGGACTAAAGCTCGATGCAACTTCGCCCCCATCGGGCTCGGCACGAACCGCCTTGTCAAACTCGTCAAAGAGCACCAAGCAAATTTCGCCGGGATTGGCAGCCTGATAGTCCGCGACCTGCGACAGGCAGTTGCTCATGCTGGCACCGCGCCAGCCCTCGCCCGTCATGGTGGAGACATCGAACACGAACAGTTTGAGCCCCGCGGCATCTGCCACGGCCTTGATGGTGTGGGTTTTTCCCGTGCCGGTGGAACCCATCACCAAAATGGCAGCGGGCGAAAGAACGTCGCGCGGGTCGGCGCCGCGTGCCAACATCACGCAGCGGTTGACCTCAAAGCTCAGCGCCGTCACAAAGGCCTCCAAGCTTCCTTCGTGGCCAATAACACTCTGACGCGTCTGCTCCACCAGACGCGTAGGCGCAATTCGATTGAGCAAGTCCTGGTAGCGATCGATGTTTCGATACTGCTTCTGAGTCATGGGCGCCTTCCTTTCCATATTGGTTTTCTTTCCTTCGATGTGGGCCGAGCCCTTAAACCACTACAGTGCCAGCGATGTCGCCGACTCCAGATAGATCACGTTGCCCGGCTGGGTAAAGACCGGAATGTGGTAGAGCAGCTGCAAAATGCCCTGCTTGAGCAGCGGAAACAGTGTGGGATGCAACACTTCGTACATCAGGGCACCAGCCATAAGAGCGGTAAGTACGGCAAGCAGCAGAAGCTTTTGAGCGTTAGAGAATACCGACATGGTCGTTCCTTTCTTTATGCGAGATATTTGGATTGCGTTGTGGGTTAGCGACTCATAGCGATGGCAATGCCAATAACCGTGATAACCACGGGGATCGCAAGCGATGCGAACACAATCCCGGCAAAAAGGCCTACCACCACCGCGCACACGACGATGACCAGTGCTGTGGGCACAAGCGCGAGCAGAGGAGTAACCACGCAGGCAGATGCAAAGCGAAGCCCGTGGAACAAGCACTCATGAGGGAATAAAGCCTTGAGAACTCCTTCGACAATTCGCCACTCGACAATCGTTCCGACTGTTAAGACAACAGCCCAAAGCAGATAATCATTGGCGCGGGAATCCGAAGCCATCTTTCCGGTAACGCCAGCCCACCAATCAAATGCGGCGGCACAGCCCAGCAAACAGACGATCGCGCAGACGACGGATGCAAATGCGCCCGCACCCTCAATTGCACCGAGCAGCTCGCACATGTCGGATTCGCGCTCTCCCGTTAACAGCACAATCCATTTGTGGGCAAGCGCCGCAACGACCGCCACGCCCAGCACAACCCAGTACGCCCTAAACGCCACCAGGCGCCACGAATGGAGCGGAATCACCGTGTTGCCCTCGCCAATCTCGAACATAAAGCCGCCGAGCCACGTCGTCAGCAAGCACATCATGTCGACGGCGACAACGTACAGCACAACCGCAAAGAGGGTTTGCAGAATCATGCCGAAAATATTCACTGTTGTTGGCTTCTTGAGAGCGTCTGGCTCGATCCTATACGTGTCGTATCCGTTCATTAGCTGTCCTTTCGTTGCTGAAACAACTAGTTGGTTTATCCACTGTAGCTTGATACAACTAGGAGATATGCAAATCTCTTAGTGTTAGTATCTAGCGAAATATTACCCAATGCGTACGGCCTCATACGCACCATTCGATTTTTTTCTTTTTCATTTGAGTGCCCCGTCTGAAAAACGCCGCAACTGCTCTTCTTGTAGACTGAAGGCAATTGAGCCGCGACGGGCCAGTCAGCGAACCGCGCAATATAGGGAATATGCAGGAGGTGCGCATGCTCAAAACTAAAGCAGAATTTGCAACTCTTCGCTTAAACGAAGATCTCAAGCCATATATGAGCCGATATCTATCGGATCTTGTGTCTCATATGGTCGAGAAATATCAGCCTTCGTCGAGAACGAAAAGGCTCATTGAACTGTGCTGTCGCGATTTTGAGTTTTCGAGCGAGCACGTCGATGGCCCCTCGTGGTCTGTTTTGGGGATTGACCTCAAGCGACCTTCGGCCGCCTCGTTTGAGTTTGAGGACCGCGTTTACAACGAAGCAACCGACGAATGGGATTATGTGCCCGCTTGCGTTTGCAAAAACCGAGTCAAAGTCCCGACGTCGACGTTTACTGCCATCGAAGAGAATATCTTTTTATACGACTACGAGCAGGACGCAGCCTCTCACACGTACGAATCAGCACTCATTTACTGCAGGCCCCCCGAGCTACGACCGCTATCCCAATTCCCGGCATCTATCGATGCGGCAAATGCGCGAGTCCTGGATTTCCTCAGAACGCGCTCGAAGCAGCTGCAACGCAGCGCAGGCATCCCCGATCTGCTTTCGGTCACTGAGTGGTACTACATCTTTCTTGCGGCATCCATTGCCTGCTCTCAGTCCCATGCCACGGCCGTCATTCAGATTTCGGACCGTCTGTTCAATCTGGCGCGAGCCGTAGATGGACGTCGCCTTCTTTGTGACCTCGGCCTGCTAAAGAGCATTGTGCTTCTTCCCAACACCATTGCCAAAAAGGCCGAGGGTCGCGCGCTGCTCTTTATTGGCGACGGCGAGCCCAATGATCCGTATTTCCTTTTTGACGGCAGGAGCTTTGACGACAAGCAAATGACCGATGAGATTCTGCACCAGCTCCTCGATTCCGTCGACCGAGCCTACGGCGATCAAAAGAATCCAGTCTATTGGCATCGGCTCGAGGATCAGGGCAACGGCATCTATCCCCTATTACCCAATACAAAGAGCGGATCGTTCGACGAGAGAATGTTCATCCCCCTTGGGTCGCTAGCGCCAATCTACCGCGGCACCGCCCGCAGCGTTGTAACCAAACTGCCCGAATCAGATCCGACAGACAGTTACCAACAGCACGACTGCTACTACCTGTCGCTAAAGCATCTTCATGATGGCGCAATCATTGCCGCAGAAGATGTACTTGAGCGTGTCCCCGATACAGATATCTACGATGTAAGCCGTGTAGACTACGAAGATTTTCGGAAGGCCAAACCGATCGACGCCCGCGAGGCGAGCCTTCTCATATCACGCGTCGGGCCTCCATTCAAGCTTGCCCTCATCACGCCAGGCCACTTTTCTGTCGGTTCTGAGCGCCCCGTGGAGCGCGGTCTTTTGTTTGAGAGCATTGTCCCCTGCGACGCCATGTTCTGCGCTACCTTTGAGGACGAGCTGCTTGCCCAGTTTGTCCTGGCATACCTGTCGTCCGATGAGGGGCAGAAGAAACTGGCGGACACCTCGCACGGAGACGCGCTTGTGCAACTTGCCCCAATGGACCTGCGAAGCATGACCGTGCCTGTTCCCGGGCGAGCGGAGCAGGAGCGCTACGCGCTAGAGTACGAAGCAAAGCAGCGCGCCTACGAGGACGCCCTTAAGCAGGCGGAACATTACGCTGCGAGCAAGGGAACGATGTAGCGACCGAGGCCGGCAGACTGTCCGGACTTTTGCCGACAGTCTGCCGATCAGGCACGCCGTTCAGCGCAGCAGCTAGAGATCCTCAACAGACTTCGAACTGGCTTTGGCCGCCTCTTCGCCCGCGATCAGGTCCCTAACGATCGCGTCGAAAATGTTGGTGTAAGGGTGGCTCCCTAGCGTCCGTT